>CAMFLX010000413.1 GCA_945957555.1 uncultured Cytophagales bacterium | reverse complement strand
CCTAATGTAGTATATGCTATAAAATAATTTCCTTCGTTTGTATTTAATTGACACTTATCTTCAACTTTAATGATTTCAAATTGATATTCATTACTAATTTTACTTATTAGAAGTAAAATGTCGTTATAAGCATATTGATTAAACTCTTTTTTTGTAAGTAATGAAAAATAATCCCAATCATTTTTCTCCCAATGTGATTGTGATGCCTCAATCTGCTTAATAGTTGATTTCAGTAGCAATCCAGATATTTTTACAATTCTTTTGGGTTGTATATTTTTTAATGAATGTATTTTCCTTTCGGGTTTAAAAAAAAGTGCTTTTATTTCTGGGTCAAGTTTTAATTTTTCGAATATTATATGATTACTTTCTTTGTATTTACTAATTGGAAATTGAGAAATATCAATTGAATTTTCCCACTCCTTATCATACAAAATATTTGCATGTTTAATTGTATTACTATCCTTTTTAGAAATAGTAATCTTAGTTTGAAATTCACCAATGCTAGTTAAACCAGAATTTGTAAAATTAGCAGACCCGATATATAGACAGTTATTTGTAGAGTTTTGAAAGTCATAATATTTCCAATGAAAATTGGGGGTTTTTGAGATCTTTACGATTAATTTTCCTTTTGAAGAATTTGCTAAATGATTAAGTTCGTGAAGTACTTCTTTTGAATTGAAACAATGATAAATACCTGTTATTAATCTACCGACTCTATTTCTGTTTTTATTTGATTTTAGAAACAGTCTTAAAATATGAATTGTTTCTTGTGTTACGAAGGCACTCGCTATATCAAAGCTCCTACAAACTTTCACTTGTTTTTCAAATTCACTTTCAAGATTTGTTATACCTGCATTATTTATAAATTCTAATTTCATAAACTGAGTATAATAATTAATATTAAAATTCTATTATCGAATTAATACCTTAAGCACTTTTTTGAATATATAAATGCTTCTGAAATTCTATAAATAGTTCTCTCACTTTTGATAAATCACCAAGTACGCTTCCAGCATCCTCAAAAGTTTGATACTTGTTGGTCAATAAAATAGGTAATTTCTCTTGATCCAATTCCTCAACACCAGTTTCAATGTATTTACTCAAAACAAACTCAATGAACTCCTTTTGTTTGTCATTTAGCAAAGCGAATATGGTTGCATGAGTAGCAGCAACCCTTGCTTCTCTAGTCATTGGTTTTATATCGCTGTTAAAAACGTATTCCAATACATCAAACAAATCGCTTTTTTCAGCATCAATAATTTGCTGAAGAATTTTGAGATCATTTCTACCAAATCCAGCTTCATCAAGTTTTTCTAAAAGAGTTCGTCTTGTTAGTGGATTACCCCAAATTGTTCTCAATTCAGCTTCGCTAGTGAAAAAGTTTGGAAGTGCGCCGAAAAGGTTATTCAGAAATTCTTCTACTGATATTGGTTTTCCATCAGCACTCCAAAATGAGGTCGATATCATGTGCTGTATCTCTCGATCCTTTCCATCCTTTAGTTTAATCCTGATCTTTCGTCTTACGTTTGGTTCTGATCCCTCCTCGCTACCTGATGGTGGTGTATTATTTGGTTTATAGCCATTTGGAGACTTTTGTGTAGATGGTTCAGGCTCTAAAGGTTCACCATCCCATTCAGGATCAGAAAAATGGTGGTATGCATCCACGTAATCATAGATCGTAAAGAACTCTTTACCGTCAAATAACCTCGTTCCTCTTCCTACAATCTGTTTGAACTCAATCATTGAATTCACCGGCCTTAATAGAACAATGTTTCTAATATTCCTGGCATCAACCCCCGTTGAGAGTTTTTGTGAAGTAGTAAGTACAGTTGGAATAATCTTTTCGTTGTCTTGGAACTCCCTTAAAAATTGTTCTCCAATCTCACCATCATTTGCAGTTACTCTAACACAATAATTAGGATCTATACTTTTTTTATATTGGTTTACTAAATCACGAATTGCTGCTGCATGATCTTGGGTTGCACAGAAAATGATAGCCTTTTCATTCTGGTTGGCTTCATCCATGTATATCATAACCCGTTTAGCCTCACGTTCTCGGATTTCAATAATTCTATTAAAGTCTAGTTCAGTATATCGTTTCCCTTCTTCAATCTCACCTTCTATAATTTGATCATCGCTGGTATATATATAATCATCAAGGGTTGTCTTAATCCGTTTTACTTTAAAAGGGGTTAAGAAACCGTCGTTGATCCCTTCTTTCAGTGAATAGATATACACTGGCTCTCCAAAGTACTTATAAGTATCTACATTATCTGCTCGTTTAGGAGTGGCTGTTAGGCCAAGCTGAACTGCAGGTGAAAAATATTCTAAGATGCCACGCCAATTTCCTTCATCATTAGCTCCACCTCTATGGCACTCATCAATAATGATAAAATCAAAATAATCAGGAGGATAGGCTCCAAAATAGGGTTCTGGCTTTCCTTCCTTATCCATTCCACTCATAAAGGTTTGGAAAATGGTAAAGAAAATACTTCCGTTAGTTGGCACACTTCCTTTCTTGCTTATTTCTTTGGGACTGATACGAACTAAGGCATCATC
>CAMFLX010000412.1 GCA_945957555.1 uncultured Cytophagales bacterium | reverse complement strand
ATTTGAAAGTGAGCAAGACTTTGAAAACTTCAAAAAGGATGAGGGACGGAAACAGTTTTTACATTTAAAAGAACAGTCCATAAAAGCTTCTCTGCTTATTCAAGGACTAAAAATATAAAAAACTGTTGGCGGAACAAAACAAAGTTCTTTTTACCTTATCGATGCTGTCGTATGAAGTTTACATGATGAACGAGATCTTAAATCTATGATTACTGTAACATTAAACCAATTAATAAACGTATAGTAAAAAACTCAAACTACAAAACAATGGCAGCCCTACAAAATCAGACATTAAAACAATACTTCACTGGCCTTACGATCATTCATGGAGCCTTGGTTATGGGTCAAGTAATTTTTGCGGGTGTTGCTTATTATATACATAGTCAACAGTCTCAAAGTCAAGTTGCATCTAGGGGCGATGAAATCACTCTTTACCTTACGGTTGCCATGGCTATCGCTGGGGTAGCAGGTGGCCATGTCATTTCAACTTCCAAGATAAAGGCTCTTAAAGACTTCAAAAGTTTAGGAGAGAAGCTTTCTGGGTATCGTACTGGCTTGATCTTGAGATACGCTCTTTTGGAAGGCCCATCGTTGTTTGCATTGGTCAATTATCTCAAGTCGGGCAATATCACCTTCTTGACCATCTCTGCCATGCTAGTAGCCATCACCATACTATTTAGACCTTCTAAGGAAAGAGCCATTATCGATCTAGAGCCCAACCCTACAGAAAAAAAGGCTTTAGAAGATCCTGACGCCGTATTATAACCGAATCAACAATTCATTTAATTCATAGTTTTACTTTTTCTTAATATTGTAGCTTTGCAAAGCTCACTAAAAAGGCAAAAGCATTTTCAGAAACTACTTTGTCTTGTATTTTTGGCAGCTACTATATAATATTAAAAAATGAAACATATTCTATTTATAGCCTGGGAGTATCCAGAAAAAAGTTCAACCACAGGGCAAGCACTATCTCGAAGAATTGGGCAGTTACTGAATGGTTTTCTACACGAAGGACACAAAATCACCTTTATACACCCAGACCATGCCAATGAGCTTACTGACACAAAATCATTTAAGCATATAGCAGAAAACACGAACCTTTCGAGAATAATTGTAAAATTCAAACGCCAAACGCCAAATCATCCACTATTGAGAAAAATCTCAACACTTCTTGATGTTTTAATGGTTGGTGACTATTCTGGACGATGGGCACAATCAGCGTATAAATTGATAAACGAAAAAAGTATTACTATTGAACAACCCGATGTAATCTTAGCCTTTTTCACACCAAGAGGGCCACTACAACTTGGCCAACTCCTGAAAAAAAAATACAAATCTAAGCTCATATTTGACATACAAGATCCATTTCATGAAGGGATTGGAAAAACTGGTTTAATAAATTGGGCAAATTCAATATGGTCTTCTAATGCGTTCAAACAAGCAGACCATATTGTGGCCATCAATAAGACTTGGGCTAATGAGATGAAACATCTTTGCAATACGCCAATAGAAATTATAGATCATGCAATTCCTGAATACAATTTTACTAAAAGCAATGAATCTCATGAAGATTATGTTTACTACTCAGGTAGTCTAGATCCGACTTCGCAAGATATTAAACCATTCCTTATCGCTTTTGATAGGTTTTCAAAGAAGAATCCAAGTTTTACATTAATGTTGTCCGTAAACGAAAAAGTAGCAACACATTTCAACACTACCATAAACCAACTTCAGCTATCCCATATTAAAACAGTAACAACAGGTTGGCTCCCCCTAAACGAACTTCACAAAAACATAGCAAATTGTAAAATACTATTGGTCATACCCTGGCATGATATGAATAGACAAGGAATTCCAAGTAAATTCTATGAATTCATGTATTTTGACAAACCTATTTTGGTGGCAGGGAAAGACAGTGGTGGCTTTTCGGAGCTGTTCAAAACTTATGAATGCGAGTATTTTGTTCACGAAACAATAGAACGTATATTTGAAGCTTTAGAAAATCCAGAAAGGTTGTTCTTATCGTCAAAATGTAAAAACAAACCTATATCAGAAAAACAACTTGTTGTAAAATACACCAAATTATTACAATGAATCTTTTAAAACGTTTACTATTGTCCTTCAGAATACGTATTCTCCAAAATATTGTAGATGAACGATTATGGAGATTTACTAATGACGATATAGAAAAGTATGCTCTACTCAATAATGTCGATAAAGGATCGTTACTTAAATACTATCCATTTCTAGACATTCCTGACATACTTACAACCACTGAGAAATATTCTTCAAATTATAGATATTGCTTCACTGAGTACATTTATGAAGTAAAAGAAGAAATCGTGATCGAACCCAAATTTCATTGGCTAATCCAAAAGAGGAATCGAGAGATTATAAAAAAATCAATGCATTTTTGTGACGATCCTTGGAATCCCCAAAAACTACCCAAGCCTTCTTATATTAATTATCAATTATTTAGCAAAAAAATACACTTGCCAAAAGCATTGACCGTTAGATTTCTTTGGGGCAATTATTATCATTTTTTTTACGATACATTAACC
>CAMFLX010000411.1 GCA_945957555.1 uncultured Cytophagales bacterium | reverse complement strand
TCGCCTCTTCTTTAAGCACATCTAATTTAAGAGCTCTAAAAACCAAGAATCGGGCAGTTATAAATCCAATGATCAGGAGCAAGAATCTTTCTATGGAAAAATACTCTGTGAGGTCGTTTAACGAATCACCTATATACGCGTAGGCTTCAACCGTATAGTTGTGGAAGATAGGGTTGGCAATGTTGAATATGATAAAGAATACAGTAAAGACCAGTATGGGTACGATTATTAATTTGGAACTTTGCAATATTGAATAAGAAGGTCGGGTCTTGCTCGTTTGTGATGCGGCTGATTTGGCAAATATATTACCTATTGAAGCAATCCAATGGATAAACCTTTCCAGAAATCCCAATACCACAAAAGCCACTGATCTAAAAGCTTGATGCTGAACAAAGACTATGGCAAAGGAGGCGTTTATGCAAACTGATGCAATAGCTAGAGTAGATCCGTTATACAGCAGTGTGGTACAGGCAAGCAAATGCATAAATAGAAAGGGCTTAGTTTTGGACCAATTTACTTCTTCACGTACACAATATAGATTTATGAGTATACCCATGGTAGTGAATAGAACCAAATTGGTTCCCATACTTTCCTTCCAAAAGAATATATTGTGTAGTAGTGTTAATGTAGCAATTGTTAAATGTTTTTGTCTCGTTTTCATTATATTAATATTAAAGTACTCTGAAATTCAAAGTATAAGTATAAAAAAATAGACATCTTGTTTTATGCTTAATATTTTTATGATTTAATCCATTTATAAAAGTACTTTGTGTTGCAAAGTAAGTAAAAAGATTTCGAATCCTCCTAATTTTCTTATAAATCTTTTTTAAAAGCAATAATAAAGTGCAACCATTTTACAAGTGATAAGGTCTTGTTTATAAAAAATTATATGACAACTCATCGAATCTTAATTGCGCTATTTTTAAGTATTAACCTAGTGATCAGTTCTTGCCATCTGTTACACAGTCATGAAGATGATCCAGGTCCTAAAAAGAAGGGCTGGGTTAAAGGTATCCTGAAATACCAGCCCAAATATGTACCAGCCGTAATATGTGACACGCCATGTGATTGGTCACAGCCCTTGCAAACTACTTTGTATTTCACCAAGAAAGAACCGTATTATGGCAATGCTAAGATTCCAACTATTATTGATTCTACAACTTCTAATGAAAGGGGGGAGTTTAGTAAGCAATTGGCTCCAGGGGCATACGGCTTGTTGGTAACATTTCGTGGCGAAAAATATGTTTCTCCGATATGGATGCAAAATGCAATGGACCCTCCTTATGCGTTTTCATTTGAGGTAGCAGTTGATCATACGGCAGAGATCAAACCCGTAGTCGCAGAGTTTTAACCCGAAAAACTCAATGGACATTGTTATGAGATTCATAATTACAATATAATGAGGATTTTGGAGTCGAAATTTGTGTAAAAATTTAGTAGACTAAATTGAGCTCAAATTTTGATGAAAAATTCTCAGAATGAAGTAATTGTGGGTCGCAATAAATTTCTATTGATTTTTTGGGGTTTAATGTAATTCATGAAACGAAAAGGGGCAGTACACCATACTGCCCCTTTTCGTTGTTATAAACCATAGGACTTAATGCTTCTGTTGATTGATGATTTCCAAAAATTGCTCAGTGGCTGGTTTCAAACTTGCAAAATGATCACCTGGTACAGTGATGATGTGAAGTTTAGTACCTTTATACAGCTCAGGCTTTTTAACGGCGGCAGAGTTACCATCTTCTGTCCCTAAAAATGCATAGTGGTCATACATCATTGACTTTACATGGCGCAAAGGCGTACGCATGATGGTCTCCACAGGATTCTGAAGACTAAATGGCACTATATCTTCCCAACCTACAAAGCGATCATATAAACCACCGCAGCTGCCACTAAACCTCATTGGCACTTCTTTTTGGAGAGCCAACATTGCCGAAACACCTCCCCCTATACTGTGGCCAAATACATAGATGTGGTTGGTATCCACATAACTTTGTTTATTGATCCATTGAACCGCGGCTTTGGCATCGTCCACCTCACCGTACATAAGCTCAAATATACCCTCATTGCCATTCTCGCCCCTATAGCTGGGAGCGAATACGATGTAACCTGCTTTTCGAAAAAGCTCGCAATCAGTTAGATCTCCCTCTCCCAAAGCAAACCCTCCATGAAGGTACACGAGTACAGGTTTGCGTTTTGCAGTATCGATATGCTCCGTGGTCAAAATGGCTTTTAAGTTTAAACCATTGGAGAGATAAGTAATTACCTTGTAGTTTTTTCCATCCACAAGTACTTCCGCTGGTTGCGGTGCAGGTCCTTGCTTGGTGAGGTCTGTCTTAAACTTGGCCTTTGCCTGTAAGTAAACAGTTTCTTTGGGCGTCAGGGCAGAAGAATCTGTATCAATTGTCGATCCAACAGGTTCATCCCTATGGATGCAAGCGCTCAAGGAGAGTAAGACAAGGATACTAAGATTGGGTAGTAACTTTTTCATTCTATGAGTGTTTTTAATGGTCTAAGATAACCTCAATTCGGGATAAGGGAAAACGTGTATTTCTTATATCTTTTTGTTTAT
>CAMFLX010000410.1 GCA_945957555.1 uncultured Cytophagales bacterium | reverse complement strand
AATAATGAGCTCCAGTGATGATATTAGTAAATTCTACACAAGAGATGCTATTGTAGCAATAAACAAAGACAGTAGTATTTTTGCTAAAGTAGGCCTAGTGGGCGTTCACATTGCGCACAAAACAGCAGAATCACCGCAATGGATATGGAGCTCATTTGAACATATAGACAATGTCCCTGAACTGGACAAAAACGGAATTCCGATAGTAGAAAAAGGAAAGAGATATACTTTTTTCAATCCGAGTTGCACCACATGTAAAATAAATACTCCAGATACCACTTTACCACGCACTGCATCACAAATCGCAAGAGAACTTCCAATCGATCCGGAGATTAAAAGCTTAAATACACTGTTTCATAATAAGCTCAAACAGGCCAACACAAACAATGTTTGGCAATATTACAATCTCATTGGCACCCAGTGGCCTTTTTCACCTAGTCTTCTTTCGTCAATACTGGTACCAGCATACCCTTTACCTAATGGCAACCCAAGGCCAACTCTACTTTCTAATACCACCATGGAATGTTTCGATCAAAAAACAAGTTGTATGGGCTGTCATGCCAATGCATACATTTTGAACAAAGTACCCTCTGATTTTGTTTGGGGGATGATAAAGGCAAAATAACAAGAAATCAGGTAGTATAGTGGACCCTCTCAAAACTGCGCTATACTGCTTGTTTCACCCAATAGTTTATCAGGGAAAATACTGATACGATACCGTAAAAACACCTAAGCCAAATAAATCCAGTTTTTCCACTATTGATACACAACAAAATAAGACCGACCTTTGTAATGTAATTGAAGTCCAGCTATCACACAAAAAATTACAAAGCACACTCTAATCATTCTTTTGTTGGTATCAACAAAAAGAATCTGACACTATCACTTTAAGAAATACAAACTTAACGCTTAACAACCTTATTTGTTTAACGGCAAAATAGGCTAATACTTAGGATGCATAATTCAGCAATTTTGCATTTTAAATACCGTGAAAAACTTAGAATATGCTGTAAATTAAACCCTATACTATATCTAACAATCTGGGGTTGTCCCCCAGATTGTTTTTATAAATGGTTAGACGCAGTTTTAATCCATGTAATCCAACCCCTACCAACTCCACTACCCTTTCATATTATACTGATATATTCAATATAACATCGATCCCAAAAAATCCCGCCCTTCGCAAATTAAGAACTAACCCCCATTCTCTTTGCTGGCATTAAAACAAAAAGGTCAGTAAGAATATCTTACTGACCTTTTTTTGAGCCCCCTGTCGGAATCGAACCAACGACCTACTGATTACAAGTCAGTTGCTCTACCAGCTGAGCTAAGGAGGCGTCCCGTATTGGGATTGCAAAGGTAGTGATAAATTTTAAATACCCAAATTCAGAGCTCAAAAAAAATCAACTTTTTTTATCTTTTTTTTCAAATACCTCAAAAGCAACAAATTCAATATGATAATTTTTAAAAAAGAAATATATATCATATTATTGTAATGTGGTAAATTTAAGTATTGAAGAAATCCAAAAATCCATTGATCAGGAGTTACTAAACTTCGAAAACAAGTTTAGTAATTCAATGAAAACCAAAGTTTTTCTTTTAGACAAGATCACCAACTATATCGTCCGTAGAAAAGGGAAACAAATTAGACCTATGTTTGTATTTCTGACTTCCAAACTCTGCGGAAATACCACAGAAAGTACTTATACTGGTGCTGCACTCATAGAACTTCTTCATACAGCAACACTTGTACATGATGATGTAGTAGACGATAGCAACTACAGAAGAGGCTTCTTCTCCATCAATGCTCTATGGAAAAACAAAATTGCCGTTTTAGTTGGAGATTTTTTACTTTCAAAGGGACTTTTGCTTGCCATAGAACATAAAGAATTCCAACTACTTGAAATTGTCTCCAACGCTGTGAAAGAAATGAGCGAAGGGGAACTCTTACAACTTGAGAAAGCTCGCAAACTTGACATCACAGAAGACATATATTACGAGATTATCAAAAACAAAACAGCATCGCTCATCGCATCATGCTGCGCCGTAGGGCTTGCTTCTGTAAGCAAGGATGAAACACTCATTGCTCAAGCAAAACTATTTGGAGAGAAGGTAGGAATCGCATTTCAGATCAAGGATGATCTATTCGACTATGGAACCGAGGAAATCGGTAAACCGGTCGGTATTGATATCAAAGAAAAGAAAATGACACTTCCTTTGATTTATGCACTCAACAATTGTACTTGGCTTGAAAAACAAAAGATCATTTTCATTATTAAAAATCAAAGCCATAAGTCCAAGAAGGTAACAGAGGTGATAGATTTTGTAAAATCAACTGGAGGACTGGAATATGCCATCAATGCAATGAACAAGTACCATCATGAGGCTATCGAGATCCTACACCAATTTCCCTCATCCTTGCACAGAGATGCACTAGAAGGCCTGGTCAACTTTACCATCAACAGAAAAAAGTAACACGATGTTCTTTTCAGAAATACCAGGACTTGAAGACGTAAAGAAAATACTGATCAATTCGGTTACTACCAATCATTCTGCACATGCCATTATGTTCCTCG
>CAMFLX010000409.1 GCA_945957555.1 uncultured Cytophagales bacterium | reverse complement strand
GAGCCTGTGAGCACGAATCCCGGACCATCTGTGGGATGAGTTATCTTTTGTATGTTTGCGAAATAGGCTTCATATCCCTTGATATTCACAGGTACACCTGTATTGCTGGTGATGACAAGCAAACCGGAGCCAGAATACGGGGATGTTGATCCGTACATGACCCCAAGAGCTGCATAACGTGGCTGTCCTGCGCTGGTTGTGAATGCTTTCACCTGGCCAAACTGTGTATAATAGTCTTTTGACCCATAATACTTAGCCCATTGCTGAGTTCCCTGCCTGTCAGTTTTCATAAGGAGCCCATGAACGTAAGATTTGTAGTAGCCTGAAAAAATGTAGCCGCTATCCAGGGTGTTGTCAATAAAGCTGGAAGCAAGTTCTTCTCCGGCTTTACCATATGTCTTTTGAAATTGTGCATCTGCATGAGTTCCTGCAAATACTGATGCCATCAGTAATAGTAATAGTTTTTTCATAAAAGTTTTGAATAAAAAATCTGGTGATAAAAATATTTTTCACCGTAAAAAGAAAGATTTTTTTTGTGCTTTACAAAGAATTCACGCTTTATATTCATGTGTGCCATTGGAATTTACAATTCAATGTCGTTTAGTTAAGGCTTAAATTCTTTTATAAGGGGGTGACGGTTTTCTATCAGGATGTCTGTATTTCTTCCTTTCAAATTTTCTATTAGGTCTGACGACTTCCTTGGTTCTTTCTAGTATATCATCAAAGGCTGTAAGTACATATTTGGCTTTGTTTTTCAACCATAATGCAACCCATGACTCCTTTAAAGTAGACAAAATATTTGTTTTGTTGAGTTGTTGGTTGTGTTTGGTTTTATTAGTCTCGTTTTCTCTTCTTATCTTTTCAGCAACAGGAAATGACATAATCGCACACATATTCATCATGAATATTTTCGCAAAAAAATCCTGCTTTACAGCATTTGATGTTTTTCCACTATAATTGCTCAGTTGCAATCTTACCTTCAATAACTTATATGCCTCTTCAATATTCCATCTGAAGCGATATAGAGTTTTCATGTCCTCTATTTGATATTTTTCTTCATCTAATAACGAGGTGCAAAGAACTTCCTTTTCTCCAGATTCTAAAATAATAGCGACTAATCTACAAGTTACATAAGACTGATCCGAGTTATATTTATTTTTCAAGGCATTATCTTTCCTGGGTAGAATAAATTGTACAATACGGCTTTCTTCGTTTGAGTTCGCAAAATCACGGACCTCATTCCAGTGACTTCGCATCCGGATACAAAAATCTATACCCTGATGTTGCAATTCATACATCAAGGCATTTGATGAATACCCTCTATCTGTTAGCAACAAATCGCCTGGCACAAGCTTCTTTGAAGCTAAGTGCATATTCAGCAGTCCGATTTCAGAGATGCTTTGACCAGCTATCTGAGCATCTAATGTGACACAATTAAGTACATCGTAAAAAAGAGAAATTCTTGCTATGCTAGATTCTGTACTGCTTTTACAGCCAGTCATCATAGAACCAAAATCTTCTTTTACAGTTGGGTGATTAGGAAGGTTGGAGGTGCTGCTATCAATGGCTAGTACTTTAAAGCCCTTCCATTTGAGGGATTTCTCATTAGCATAAAACTCTTTTACAGCCAGTTCGCTCAATTCAATAAATGCTTCTGGTTTAAGTTTTGCTCTTGCCTGGGTAAGGGCTCCCTTGGTTACTGAAAATATATTGTAATCCTTATTAGATAATTGGGAGAAAAAAGAATTAAGTTCTTTTTGAATTGATTTAGTCAATACTTTACTTAAAAACACAATTAAGGAGCGAAAAGTTAAGGTTCGATTTCTACTAAATCCTTTAGAGCCGCTTGTGTGGCGGTATTTAAAATGCTCATCGTCAATTAGATTTAATATGTTAGCTACTAGGGTGCTTCTATAATCCTTTATTTTTTGATCTGAAACAAATTTAAAAATAAAATAGCATAAAAGTCCTTAACTAAACGACATTGAATTTATAATTCCGAAGCCGGATAGGAGGGGCAATCAGGATTATTCACAATATCGGGTTGCAAATCCTTTTTGTCTGTCTTTGAGCTTTACAAAAAAAGTCGACTGGGAGATTCGTCATTACACGAAGCAAGGCATGGAATGCATTAACGCTTTGATATTTTGTTGTGTGATATTTCCTTTTGCATCAGTCATTTAAATCTTTTGATATCTGGATTTCTTTTGTAAAGATGTTTATGGCTTATCTTGCTGTTGACCCGCTTTCTCCAAAGGTTAAAGCTATTGCGTTTAAGTTCTTTACGCATCAATGCTATAACATCTGCTTCAGTAAAATTGAATTGGATATTAATGGCTTCAAATGGAGTTCTGTCTTCCCATGCCATTTCTATAATCCTATCTTTGTCCGAATCACTTAGTGCTCTCATGGTTATCTATATTCTCACTGCACTGATACCACCGTCAATATGAAGAATCTGACCAGTAATCCATTGACTATCATTACTCAATAAAAAAGCAACTGCATGGGCAATATCTTCGGCAGAGCCTATTTTTTTCAGTGGGTGGCGTTGCGCATTTGCTTCTATTTTTTCCGGAGTGTTTAGTATACTCC
>CAMFLX010000408.1 GCA_945957555.1 uncultured Cytophagales bacterium | reverse complement strand
GCAAAGAAAAGTAAGAAACACTGCATACTGAAAATGTATTTGAACAGATATTGTTGAACTAAAATACTCATAAACAAAAAGATATAAGCAATACATGTTTTTCCTTATCCCGAATTGAGGTTAAATAGAGTCTAGAGTAAAGACTCGTCCAACGTAACACGTCTCCCCAAAACAACAAAAAAGCCTGCAAAGACCAAGGTCCTTGCAGGCTTTTGAATGATTACAGGGCCGCATCAGCCCGCAATACTCGGGCTGGGTTGGCTCCAGTCGCTCTGTTGGTTTTTCACACCCATAGCAGCGATCCTGAACCAGTACTTTTTACCTGTTTCCAAGTTGCTTACCGTAACCTTGTTTGTGGTGGCAGTGGCACATAGCACCCAAGAGGTGGTATCTATTGGGTTTAGAGTCATCTGTATAATGTAGGAGCGGCTATTGGCTGAAGATTTCCAAGAAAGCTCTACACTACCTTCTTTGTTGCTCACCGCACCTTTGAGCCCCTCAGGTGTTTGTGCGGGTTGTCTAGGACTGGGTTTGTCTTTTACCTCAAAGTTTGCCGATCTGATCTTCGATTCATCCCCTTTGCTCGTATGCTGCACATAGTTCACTACATCTTTCATGATGTCGTCCAAGGCTTTTGTGGCCGTTTTTACTGCTCGCGTATTGTTCTGACTCTTGTCTTTAAGGTTCAGTACATACGCACTATCCAATGTTTTTATTACCGTTCGCACATCTTCCAATACAGGATCAGGATTTGTGTAGTTGACGTTGCCTTCTATACTGTCTACGATCGCAGTACAGATCTCTACTCTCTCTGGGATCGATTTGTCGGAGAGATCAAATTTAATGGTTGCCATTCTTTTTACTTTTTTTGTTATTAATGGTATTCTGTCCATCCAAATCACGCAGGGCTTTGAGTGGCCTAGTGCAATCTGGGTTAATAAGCTGAAAGGGATTACTAGGAGTCCTTTTCATTACAAGGCCTCGTGCTATTGACAATACTTGGATGATTTTAGATGTTTTTATTTCTGATCTTCAGTATGGTCAAGGTGCGCAACTGGCACTCTATAAGATTATACAATAGGCATGTACAATCGGATCAATTAAGGGTTTGAGCGAGAAAAAAGGTATACCTTTTTCTGCAATCGGTATACCTTTTTTCAAATCGGTATACTTTTTTCTGTAACGGGTATACCTTTTTCTGTAAAGGGTATACCTTTTTCCGAAAGGGTATACCTTTTTTTCTAAAGGGTATACCTTTTTTCAAATAGGTATACCTTTTTCTGCAAAGGGTATACTTTTTTTCGAAAAGGTATACCTTTTTTTGTAATCGGTATGTCTTTTTCCGAAAGGGTATACCTTTTTCTGCGATAGGTATACCCTTTTTTCTTAAATGGTTTCTTATTCATGAAAACGAATCCACTTTTATGAAATAAGATGGCCTATGCGCGCTGAATATTTCCAAAGGAAAATGAAATTTAAAGCTTTTTCCTTTTCAGGCTATAAACCTTGCCGATGATCCTCTGTTGGATTATTAGGATCTATTTCAAAGAACTTTTCACAAATTAAAGTGCTTTTTGATTTTCAAAAAATACGAGATTCTTGTATTTTTTTTACCATCTTTTCTGTGTAAGTTTGGTTATTAAATACCATTTTTACGAGACCCCATGAAACTGATCAAAGATCCCCACATGCCAATAGCGGATTATTGGCAATTAGTGAATGAAGCCCATGCATCTAAAAAATCTAAAAACAGCTCGGTACTTAAAAAGATCGTAGCACCCCTAGAAAGTGCCACCAAAGTGCCCTTTTTTCTGATCGATCACAATTTTGCAAAGTTGGTACATGCCAGTAAGGAAGTTCAAGATTTCTTGCCAGGCTTGGCGATGGACGTCTATGGTAGGTGCTATAGAGATTCTTCGCAAAGGATTTTGTCGACCCATTATCATTTTGTAAATCAGATCAGCCATGGCATCGTTTTTAGGTGGCTCAATGACCTAGATCCCAAGCTTCGTGTCAAGGCAAATTTTATGCTCGACTACATTGTAAGGAATGCTCAAGGAGAGTTGACTCGGGTATTGCAAAAAGGTATGGTGGTAGCGCAAGACGCTCAGGGGCGTGTGATCCTGACCAAGTATGAACTGCATGATATTACCCTGTACCAAACACCTGACGAAGCCATGCCTTGTAGGCTGATCATGAATATGGGTAAAGATTCTTCGGTACTCCATTATCAATATGGATTGGACTGGGGCGAAAAGGAAAAGAAGATTAAATATACGGATTGGAAGGCAGGGATCGTAAAGCTATTGTTAAAAGATTATTCAGTCGCTCAAATTGCCGATTGTTTGTGTGTAGCCCAATGTACTGTTGAAACCCATGTCTACCAACTGCGCAAAATGTTTGCCTGCTCCAGTTATAATATCTTGCTTATATACTTAAGGCAGTTGTGTATGATTTGAGTTTAGACTTTAGGTATAAGAGTAAAGATTCCGTCCATCTTTTGAAGAACTTTCGGAGACTGGGACAAGTCGTTCCAAGTATCGGTAGGATAGGGGGGAACACAAACTTTAACCCAGATTAAGTATTAGACTTTGTAGCGAGACGAAATGATAGGAAAAAGTCAT
>CAMFLX010000407.1 GCA_945957555.1 uncultured Cytophagales bacterium | reverse complement strand
GTTCCAAAGGTATTGAAAGCCTGTCCCGTTTTTACCAAGTAAATGTAATAGTACCGCTGAAGCATAAATCACGTAGTATAAATAATAATACTTTTGTAAGATGATAAAATACAGGAGATTATACAGGATCATTAAAAGGAGCAAGCCATAGAATATGCCTAAAAGTATGTATTCATTTAACCCATAATTGATATACTTGTGGTAGGATCGAATCATAGGCTCCAATACATTCAGTTTTTGAGATTTGAACTTCATGTATATGGTAACAGGTTGTGAGTTTTTAAATAGAAGAGGGAAACTTACATTTTTATGAGCAATCTTCCTGAACGAGAAGGGTGACCTGAACCCTGCTTTGGATTCGTGATATACACCCAGTGAGTCAGGAAAATAAAGGGAGATTTCGTCAATGTCAAAATCGAACATTTCAATGAGGAATTGCCCCTGATTGTTTCCTCTATTAACCAGAATAAATTTGAGCCAATAAGTAGAGGACGTATTGGTGTTGACAAGATCTTCTTTGGTACTTATCTTAAACTTGTTGTTTGTCGCTATCACATTTTTGATTGTGTCAAAACTCATTTGTGCAGTAGGATCTTCAAAATACTCGACAAATTTTCTAGTCACAGAAAACTCTTCCGTGCGATCAGCCAGTTGTATAGTGTCAGAAGCATGTAGTTGGATGCTTAAAACGAAAAACAAAATCATCCATATAGAAAGGGTAGGTATGCTCATATAGACATACCTATGCCTATGTGTTTTAATAAAAGCTTTCAAGTGCTATGAATATTTAATTCGTTTTTTGACTATTATATACCAAATATAAGGGGTTTTTCCCTTGGTCTTCAAGATTCATTTGGCCTAAAAAATCAATAATCTATATCTATGGGTCTATTTACTGATAGTTTGTATTGGCTATTAGAGGGCAAGTTGTTCTACAAGATGTAGAAGAGAGTCCTTTTTTCTTACAGATACAGGAATAGAGGCGCCATTTTCCATGATCAGGTAGCCCCCATCGCTTTTCACATATTTGCTGATAAAGTTGATGTTGATCAAATAAGACTTATGGATGCGACAAAATGAGGCCTCTGATAATTTTTCAGCAAAAACCTTTACGTTTTTTGAGACCACCATTTTTTTGCCGTCTTGTAAGTAGATGTTTGAGTAAGCGCCATCTGCTTCAATATAACAGATGTTTTTTACCTTGAGGAAAATGCATTCCTGTTTGTCCATGACTACAATTTTTTGTTCATGGGTCTCTTGTTCTAGGTTGTTTAAATCATTTACATCTAGATGAATGTTCGATAACGTTGATACGTTGGAATTAGCCTTTTTCATAAGAGTTACAAAATATGGTTTTTTTGATTTTACTGGTATTAAGTTAGTGATACTATGGCGTAACTTGAAAAAAATATATTTAATTTAATGATTTAAAAGTCCCTTTAGAAGAAAAATAGAGGTCTTTTTTGATACTTAATAGACGTATAAAAACCATAATTGCCCCCTAAAAACCTATTTATACTTAATTTTGTAAATATTTAAGAGACGTAACGTTAGCTAATGTACTTTTTTTCATGTTTTTCGATGAAAAAATATAAAATATAAAGACTTCAAACGGGAATTTTGGACGAGGACAAAAGAGCTTAGATTTGAAGATTGTTTTATAAGTTTGGATACCCTCTCAAATGAATGCTTAACTTTGACACTAAAGAAGAAGTTAGGGATATATGTCTAAGATTTTTGCTTCAAATTTAGAGTTTTTAAAACTCATCAAAGAAAACAACCAAAGGGATTGGTTCAATGCGCACAAGGAAAGATTTTTGCTCGAACAAAGCCAGGTGGAGGCATTTGCGGATGCCTTACTTGTCCAAATGCAGAAACATGATGTGCTTGATACCCCAAGTGGCAAGAAGAGCCTGCACCGTATTTATAGAGATACAAGGTTCTCCAAAGAAAAAACACCCTATAAGACCCATTGGGGAGGAAGTTTTACACGAGCCAGCAAGTTTCGAAGGGGAGGGTATTATTACCATATAGAATCAGGCAATAGTTTTGTGGTGGGTGGTTTCTGGGGGCCAGTGGCAAGCGATCTTAAACTCATTCGTGAAGATATCGCCTTTGATGCAGAACCCCTCAGGAAGATTTTGAATCATAAAGACTTTACCAGTACTTTTGGAACCTTGCAAGGTGAACAGTTGAAACTTATGCCCAAAGGATATCCAACCACACATCCTGATATTGATTTACTGAGGTATAAACAGTTTCTGCTTATAAAGAACTTTAGCGATGCTGAAGTCTTAGAGAATGATTTTGTATATAAGGTAGACCGTACCTTTCAACTCATGAGGCCATTTTTTGATTATATGTCGCAGGTGCTCAGTAGCGATGTAAATGGAGAGGAGCTCAAATAATGAATAGCTATATCTAGGCAAATGGCTTAATGTAAGCTGCTATCTGTTGAAAAACATGAAAAATCATTCCATTCTCTATATCTTTGTATTTTTAATACTGCACTGTGAGATTCGACGAATACAACATCGCTCCTGAAATCAAGGAAAATTTAAATGAATTAGGGTTTAAACGCCCTACTGACATTCAATTCAAGGCTATAAAGCCTATCATGGAGGGAGAAGATGTTTTGGCGATCGCCCAAACAGGTACTGGTAAGACTGCTGCTTTT
>CAMFLX010000406.1 GCA_945957555.1 uncultured Cytophagales bacterium | reverse complement strand
GGTGCAAAATATGGATCTTGGGGTGCAAAATATGAGTCTTGAGGTGCAAAATATGAGTCTTGAGGTGTAAATCATGCATCTTGAGGTGCAAATCATGAGTCTTGGGGTGCAAATCATGCATCTTGGGGTGTATCATGAGCTTCCAACCCGTATTCTACGGAGTACCTTCACAATGCCAAAGGCTTTGATCAAATAATTTCACCACTCTATAGTTTGATTTATTATAAAAATACACTTAAAATTGCTGCGCTTGGAAAGCAAGTACCAGTGATAGGTACGAAATGGTGGAAACATAACCCTTGTTGATAAGTGTAAGGTATAAAACAATGCAAGACAAACTATTTGAATTTATTGCCAAATATATTGCTTTGACCGAAGAGGAGAAGAATGTATTACTATCATTAGATATTTTTCGCTCTGTTAAGAAAGGGACTGTTTTACTCGAAGTAGGTCAAAAATCAAAAGATAGCTACTTTGTTCTTAAAGGTTGTATTCGCACGTATTACATCATAGACGGTGAAGAAAAAACGACTGGATTCTACACAGAAATGGAAGCCTTGACACCCCCTTGTGTCGTACATAAATCTCCCTCAGAATATAGTATAAGTTGTTTGGAAGATACGATACTTACAGTTTCAAATTTGGATATGGAAGAAGAAGTGAATAGTAAATTTCCAAAGTTTGAAATCATGTGTAGGGTGTTGTCCGAGGAACTTTTGGCTAAACAACGCATAGACTTTGACGAGTTTAAGACTTCTTCACCAGAGCAACGATACCTGAACTTACTACAAAAAAGACCAGACCTTATTCAGCGTGTTCCTCAACACCAATTAGCGAGTTATTTAGGTATCAAGCCTCAATCGCTCAGCCGACTTAGAGCTAGAATTATGGATAAAAGCAAAGAGTAGGTTCCTTTTTTAACTTAAGTGAACGTTTTGTAGCCTGTTGCCCATCGATCTTTGCAGTATCGTTTATCATCAATTTAAAAAGATATGCAAAGGAAGTTTTTATGGATTGGCCTTGCTGTAGTGTTGGCAAGCAGTCTACAGGTACAGGCGCAATCTGCCAAACAAGACAGTACTTATAGAAAGTGGTTTGTAGGTAGTACCTTGTTTTTATTAGGTAATTTAGATCAAACAAACAACCCAGAGTTTATACAACTCAACGCTGGGTACAGGATTAACCCTAAAAATGTTGTTCTCTTTAAATTTAAAAGGTCCAAATACGCTTGGCCCATTGGTATCCCTTTTGGACCTGATTTTGATGCACCAGGTCTGAACTATCCTGGGCATGCACGCATACTTGCCCCTCAAATAGGGTATCAGCGATTTTGGTGGAAAGGGGCGTATACTTCCCTTACCGCAATGAATGCTTTCGAAAAATATGTGGACGAAAGTAAAAAGAAAATTGGAAATGGTTACACCTTATATCTAGATTTCTATTTGGCCTACCAGTTTCGGTTTTTAAAAAACCGCTTCTTTTTTGAACCAGCTATTGGATTTAGTTATTGGCCTGTAAGAACCAATGTTCCGGAATCTTTTAAGACATTAGAAAATAAATGGCCTAATTACTTTATTCAACCTGGGTTTGATTTTGGCTATAACTTTAATGTTAAAAAAGTAAATAAGCGCCATTATTAGTGCCCAATACAGTTCTCCTAAAATTTTGTAACATCAGAAGGATTCTAAAGCAATACCCAAAGACTTTAAATTCTTAAAGAAGAGCTAAAACGGATTTCTTAACTAAGTAAACGCGTCTTTGAATTTCACCACACTACATTTTAGTATCGTTTCACATAAAATTAAATACATGCAAAAGAAAATTTTATTCATTGGTTTTGTCTTAATGTTGACAAATGCGCTCCACCTCAGTGCACAATATGCTAAAACAGATAGCACGTACAAACGCTGGTTTGTGGGTAGTTCTTTGTTTGTTTTGTTGGGTAATTTAGATACTAAAAATCCCCCGAACTTCGCTCAACTCAATGTGGGCTATCGGATTACAGGAAAAGATGTCATTACAGTAGAACCCAAAACTTGGAAATATGCCTGGCCCAATGGTATTCACCCATTTTTTAACAACGCATACAAAAAGCCAGAAGAGAAATTTCCGGGTTCTATTCGTGAGTTTGGTATATCCTTGGCTTACACACGATTTTTGTGGAAAGGTTTATATGCCGAACTTAATGTAATGCCTACTTGGCAAGTATTTATGAATGAACAAAACAAGAAAATTAACAATGGCTTTCAGATATTCAACACCTATCGCGTTGGCTACCACATCAAGCTATTTAAAGACAGATTCTTTATACAGCCCTCCATGGCCATTACCCACCGAGCTTTTCACACCACATTGCCTGATGGGTTTAAGCAACAGGATGATAAATGGTCTAAATTCATCTTCGGAGAACCAGGTTTTCATTTTGGCTTTAATTTTTAGTGTGGAAGCCTGATCATTCACCTGTCTGAGGGTGAGGTACCTGATCTCCTGATCGGTGTTGGGTTTTGAGTGGTGGGTTAACCCTAAAGATTAACTCCTCACTCTAAAACGAAAACTGATTACTGTAAAATGGTCAGGGGCATTCAATCAAACGTCACGGGGACTGCGTATGGAGGCCAGAGAACCCACCTGTCTGAGGCGAGGCACAAGACCACTTTCCTTCGCCTCATTAAACCCAGAATAATCATTAGAAATTTACTGCGACAAAAAGCTACCTCAAATT
>CAMFLX010000405.1 GCA_945957555.1 uncultured Cytophagales bacterium | reverse complement strand
ACGTCTTTTACTTGATCATGAAGTTCCATGATTTCATCTAAATGTGTCAGGTCCTCTTCCGTAACTTGATTATTATAATCGCTAAGAATATGCTCAAATTGGGTGTAAGGCCTTTTATGATCAAAGGTATATTTTTTGTTGGGGACTATAATGAGTAAGTACCCTGATTTTTTAATAACCCTTTTCCATTCAAGAATAACCTTAATTGGGTTTGCGGTATGTTCAAGACAATGGCTTGAAATAATACCGTCATACTGATTGTCAAGTATCGTATTTAGATCTGATGCCTCTAAAACATATTGATTACCAATTCTTTCTCCATATTTAAATGTATTGCCTTCTGTGATTTTGTTTTCCCAGATGGTATGGTAAGAGAAATTTATGTTGGAAAGTTGTCTCACTTTGTCATAAATAGGAAAGAAACTATCTCGTTTATTATCAAAGATGCTGCTAGGACCTCCGATTTCAAGTATGTCCTTGTTTTTAAAGCTGTTAATATAAATATTGATATCTTTTTTATATACTAGTTTTTTGTATAAAATTTTAAGGAGCATTTTCCAGTTCATAATCTAGTTTTTAACGTGCCAAATATATAAATATTTGTGTTAGGTCTTTAGTATGTTTTCTTAAAATTGGTTGGGTTTCGCTTTTAGGCATCTTCGTATTTATGAGTATATATTATGAATTCTTTATGTTTCCTGTAAGTTTGTTCTTTTTCCAATAATGGAGTACCTAGGGGAGTAAAACCTTTTATAAAGATAGTACCATAAGAAGTGGAAACTGAAATGATGAAAAAGAAAACTGATTATTTGGGGTGCTGTAGTTTTTTTTACGGCCTTAAAGCCGCTATAAAAACAAGAATATTCTGAGGATATCTTATCAATAAAACTCATCTTTACACATGTTAGTGGGAGGAAGCTATTCCATTTTTTTGACATGGAATAGTATGTGTAATACCAGTCTTTGTTGATATGGCCATCTGAAAAATGGTCTATTAAAATTCTATTTGTAGCTATAATTTTCTTCTTCAATTGTATTGTTTGAAGGCTTAAGTTAAAATCATAACCATGGAAGCCTTTGATGATTTCTTCGTCAAACTGTATTTTTTGATTTACATCTTGATTTATACACATAAATAGGCCGTCAATCATTACGACCTCATGTTCGGTCTCAGTAGTATTGTATTTGACAGCAATTGGTTTTCTAGTTTTGTCCTTAAAGTGTTGTATGTAGTTACATGCTAGAAATTGGGGATCGATACAGCTCCAGCTACTGGGTATTCTGCTTTTATACATTGTGCCAGCGATACCAACGAGCCCTACTGATGGATCCTCTTGAAATATTTTCAAAATTTCTACCCCCCAATTGGCAGTATTAATGAATAAATCTTCGTGCAGAAAACATAAATATTCTCCCTGAGCTTTTGCTTTTAAGGTGTTGTATACAACAGATATGCTTTTGTTTTCTACTCTGTTGTCAAAGTATAAGAGTTCAAATGAAGTTCCAATAGTATTTTTGATGTTTTGGGTAATATTAGTGCGGTAATCATCGTTTATCCCACATATAATAATGCTGATTATGTGCTTATTAGAGTTGGGGGAATACTCATATGTTTTGTGGTGGGTTTGTTCTATTAGAATTGCGCCTTTATGTTCATTCATGATTTTTTTAAGAATTAAAGGCTATGTTTTTGAATACGTCCACTCTGTTGGAGTCTATTTTGGTGAAATTTAATTGGTTGAGTCGGTTTTCAATCAGCGTTCTATCAACTTGATCATCATGGATTTCAATGGCGATATATTGTATTTTTTGGGCAAGTACCTCATCGAAATTGTCCCCGAGGATTACATCTTGCTCAGCACCTTCGATATCAAGTTTTAATATAAATACAGCTTCAAAATTGGAAGCGGATATGATATCTTTTAAGTTTATTGATTTTAAGGTGCTTTGTTTATTTGACTTTTCGATAACGAATCCCGCGTTACCTGGGCCTCTTATTCCTTCAGATATATTAACGTTTAATTCTGAAATATTCAAAAGCCCATTTTTGAAAACGTAGCAATTGGTAAGATTGTTTGATTTTGCCATTTCATGGAATTGAGTGATGGCGTCTGCGTCTGGTTCTACTAGTGCAATTTTTGAGTTAGGGAAGTGAAGTTTTGCTAAAAGAGTAAAAAGTCCGATATTGCTTCCCGCATCAATAATGTTGATTGTTGATAGTGTATTAGGGGAATTTTGAGTTAGAAAAAAAAGTCTTTCGTATTCTTTTTGGACCAAGAGTTCATGCAAGATTCCTACATCGCTGTAAGGTAGATTACGAAGGTTCAACTTAACTGTTTTTTGTTCAATTTTAAAAGTTAAATTAACGTTGCGTTCTGTAAAAGATTCTATTTTTCCATTCGTTTCAATAATGCAAGAAGTGATTTTTTTTATATTGGCGTCTTTATCATTAACTTTGATAAAAAATATTTTTTTAAAATAAAATAGTAAAATTGCTCCCCATAAATTCGATGGGATCTTGCCCAGAGCAAATACGACCTTGATAAACCTCATGTTTTGAAAATGTTTCGCAATTTAGTTAAGTCAAATCAAAAATTCATTAAACATAACTTGTTTTCTTATTTTGTTATTGTAATTAATATATTATCAAGTATTTATGCCGTAAGGGAGAACCTAATGGTATTAGGGTCAGAGCTCTACGGCTGTCTCTTATACACATCTGA
>CAMFLX010000404.1 GCA_945957555.1 uncultured Cytophagales bacterium | reverse complement strand
CATCAGGACGTTGTTTGGGGCCGATTTTCGTGATACGATGCTCGTTAAGCTTTTCGTTGAATGCCTTAATATCTGTGGTTTTAAAGGCATAATGAATGTTTCGAGTCTTTGGAAGTTCGGCTTTGTCTGTGCCTCTTTCGGCAATGAGGTGCAGCTCTTGTCCATAGCCTAGGTCAAACCAATGTCCGGGAAATTCAAAAGCGGGTCTAGGTTTACTAGCAAAGCCCATGATTTCAGTATAAAATTTAATACTCTTTTGTAAGTCAAAACAATAGATGGAGTAATGGTCTATGTGTAATTTCATTTATGTCTCGATTTTCGGAAAGATAAACTATAAAATCGAAATCTTAAACTCTAAGGAATCAATAAGGGATACTATCGTAATGAATTTTAAGAAATAAGAGGTAGGTTTTGATGCCTACCTCTGAGTAAAACTCTTGTTAACCAAGCCGTAACGGCAAACTAGGATATATGTATGTAGTTAAACGGATCAGGCAAAACGATAATCGCTGCGTGTTGCTGATTTTATTAGTTAGATGGAGGAATAGTAAAAAAGTTACAAAGGTTTTTAAAAAAAAGTTTTGAATATAGATCGTAAAGGTGAGCTATTGGCTGTATCTGTTAGATATTCAGCAGTTTATAGGCTTGCTGGCATTTGAATATATTTTTATTTTTTGGCAAATAGAAACCTATTACGAAAAAAGCAAAGCCATTTAGACTTTGCTTTTGTAATGAAGGCTTAAAAACAGAATTATTATTTGACAAGATTGTCAATGATGATCTTACCAATGGCATCTGTGCCTAGTTTATGAGTGCTAGGCGTACTGCTGTCAGCTATATCGCCAGTTCTGTAACCTTGTTTCAATGTTTTGTCAACTGCATTTACAATTGCCTTGGCTTCGTCTTTAAGGCCAAAAGATATTTCAAGCATCAATGCTGCCGAAAGTATAGAAGCCATTGGGTTGGCGATACCTTTGCCAGCAATGTCGTGAGCCGATCCGTGGATCGGTTCGTAAAAGCCCACCTTGTCACCAACAGAAGCAGAAGCAAGCATACCCATAGAACCGGCTATTTGTGACGCCTCATCTGTTAGGATGTCGCCAAACAAATTAGCAGTGAGTACCACATCAAACTTTTTAGGGTCTTTGATCAACTGCATAGCGGCGTTGTCAATGAACATATGCTCAGTTTTTACATCAGGGTACCTTTGTGCCACTTCCTGTACTACCTCTCTCCAGAGTCTTGAGCTTTCCAATACATTAGCTTTGTCTACAGAGCAAAGGATCTTTTTTCTATTTCTTGCGGCCTCATAAGCTTTGATAGCGATTCTTTCCACTTCGTAGTAGGAGTAGATCATGAGATCGGAAGCAGTTTTCCTGTCTTCTGATCTTTTTTTCTCACCAAAGTATACATCACCGGTAAGTTCTCTGAAAAACAAGATATCTGAACCCTTCAAGATCTCAGGCTTCAAACTAGATGCACCAAGGAGTTCGTCAAAAAGCACAATAGGTCTCAAGTTGGCATATAGTCCCAATTCTTTTCTGATCTTGAGTAAGCCTTGCTCTGGTCTTACTTTGGCAGAAGGATCGTTGTCATATTTGATATGTCCAATGGCACCAAACAGTATGGCATCAGACTTTTTCGCTTTTTCTAAAGTTTCGTCAGGCAACGGGGCGCCAGTAGCTTCTATGGCTACGTGTCCCATAAGTGCCTCGTCGAAGGTAAATTCGTGACCAAACAAAGTAGCTATTTTTTCTAGTGATTTTTTACCCCAAGTAGTTACTTCGGCACCAATACCGTCGCCCGGGATTACCAATATGTGTTTTTTCATTTTCTAATTTTAAAGGGACGTAAAACTAGTTATTATTTTAAAAACATCAAATTGGATTGAAGTAGACTTTGCTAATTTGGAGGCACTCTGCTGAGATTTTCTGGGCTGGTTATGAATGTGTTAGTGCTTTGGGTCGGGATCATAAAACAAAAGGGATGGAATCATAGATCCCATCCCTTTTGTTTGTGATGTTTCACCAATTACTTATTGGGCTGAGGGGTAGTCCTCAAATATGGTTTAATTCTTTTGTGCCCTTTAGGGAATTTAGCAGGAATATCCTCGTCTTTAATGGCTGGCGCGATCACCACATCTTCGCCATCTTTCCAGTTCGCAGGAGTTGCTACACTGTAGTTGGCTGTAAGTTGCAACGAGTCGATTACCCTTAATATTTCTTCGAAGTTTCTGCCTGTTGACGCAGGATATGTAATGATAAGTTTCACCTTTTTATCCGCACCTATCACAAACACTGATCTTACCGTGAATTTGTCGTTTGCATTGGGGTGGATCATGTCGTAAAGTCCTGAGATCTTAAAGTCAGGATCTGCAATGATGGGAAAATTCACCGTAGTAGATTGCGTTTCATTGATGTCTTTGATCCATTGGTGATGAGATTCTATGCCGTCCACGCTCAAGGCTACTACTTTTACATTCCTCTTAGCAAATTCATCCTTAAGTTTTGCTACGGTGCCAAGTTCTGTGGTACATACTGGCGTGAAATCTGCTGGGTGCGAAAACAATACCCCCCAACCGTTTCCTAGCCATTCGTGAAAGTTTATGGTGCCTTCGGTCGTTTCTGCCCTGAAGTCTGGTGCGATGTCTCCTAATCTTAATGCCATAATATAATACTCTATTAATTTAATATACTTAAAACTATCGCTTTCCCAAGATAGTTCCAAATATTATCCATAATAATTTTAACCCAGATTAAGCATTAGACTTTGTAGCGAGACGAAATGATAGGAAAAA
>CAMFLX010000403.1 GCA_945957555.1 uncultured Cytophagales bacterium | reverse complement strand
AGATTCCTCTACGTCTCGTGGGCTCGGAGATGTGTATAAGAGACAGGTCCACCACTTTGTCTCCATTTCACTTGCCCATTCTGAAATATGATCAATGTCGGTACGCTCTGGACTTTAAAGGCACTGGCAACCGATGGATTCTTATCAATATCGATTTTAATAATTCTAAGCTTTTCGCCTAGTTTAGCCTTAAGGCTCTCCAGTTCGGGACGCATCATTTTACAAGGACCGCACCATTCGGCATGAAAATCGACCAATGTTGGGGTCTCGCTCTCAATGATTTCAGAAAATGACTGTGACATAACTATAACATTGAAGATACAAAGATACAGTTTTTTCTAATTCGAACATTCATTAGTCTTACTTGTATTATTAAAATGAGATAGCTCAAATCTCATCACGCCAGCTAGGAATTGCTATAAAATACGTACAAATACGTAGTAAACATTGCTTAAAATGGGAATATCACTCCTATATAATAATTTTATTTGTTACAAAATAAAAAATAAACTTTATTATCAAGTTTATTAAATCGTATATAAAATATTATTTAAATAATATAAAAGATATATATGTTGAAGCAATTAAAATAAAATTAATTGTACTATAGCATGAAATTTTTATTTTAATTATATTTGATATTGAATCTATTTCTATAAGAAATATTATTCTAAACAAACTTACAAACCCATGGCAATTTCTCAAAGATGAAGAAATGCGTATTATTTATAGGGGCTGATTACACTTCCATTTGGACATATAAACAATTGGTAAGTAAAGATATGCTTAAATGGATCAAATCAGGAGCACTAGAACTGGTGATGATCTGCGATAAAAAACATCATTCTTTTAATGCATTATATGGAGAAGTTATTACTGGGGTTCTCCCCGAAG
Source organism: uncultured Cytophagales bacterium (assembly GCA_945957555.1). GTDB lineage: Bacteria > Bacteroidota > Bacteroidia > Cytophagales > UBA9547 > CAMFLX01. Next base: position 1,907 of record CAMFLX010000403.1, on the reverse strand, counting down.
AAGCCATATACACCCCATTAAGGCAGGTGATCAAACATGCAAAAATTATTCAAGGTAAGGCCATTTCCGTATCCCCATTCCAGCAAACAGTAACTTATGACACTCTTGATGGTAGTGAGAAAGAAATCTCATATGATCACCTAGTAATGGGGTGTGGTATGGAAGACAGCAGTAAATATATTGCTGGACTTAGTGAGCACAGCATCTCAATAAGAAAACCTTATGGGCTTACGGAACTTAGAGCATCCATTAAAAATAACATTCTCGATTTTTATATTGGCACGACCGAAGCATCTTCAAATATAGTCGTAATAGGTTCGGGGCTCTCAGGATTAGAGACGACCTCCTATATATCTGAATATGTTGATAAGGAGTATAATAGGAAATCGGGAAAACCTTCTATTTATCTAATTAATGCCAAAGGCAAAACATTAAAGGAAGGGGGATTGAGTCAAGCGACATTGGCGCAATATGCTAATAATGTATTAAAAAGGAAAGGGGTTCATTCCATCGTTCATGCTTACGCAAAGGAGATCTTTGAAGAGGGTGTATTGCTTTCGGATGGCAGCTTCATCACTGCTCAATTAATTGTACAGGCCTTAGGCAAAAACACGGTACCCGTTAAAGGCCTCAAGCACCTTAGCTTAAACCCATCCAAAAAAATAGAAACAGATATTTATCTGAACGCTAAAGGCTACGATAATATATGGTGTGGAGGTGAGGTATCTTTGGTCTCAAAGCCAAATACAAATGAGTATTGTTCATCTGACCCTGTTTGGCTTATCATGCAAGGTTCTCAAATCGGCAAAAACATAAAAAGAAGCTTACATCAAAAAACTCCACAGAAGTTTAAGTTTTCTGGTCTGGAACAAATGGCCAGCCTTGGTACAGGTAAAAGTACAATAGAACTCTTTGGTTTACCGATTTGGGGTTGGCTGGCTTATATAATTCGCATAGCGATCTTGTTTTATTTCTTTCCTGCCAAGCTGAGATTACTCAATCTGTGGTGGAAAAACTTTATAGGAAAGAAGAACGGTCTCTCAGAAACATTGACCTACAAGAAATTCAACTCAGAAACCAGAAGCTTGGTTATGAATAGACAGAAAAGAAGTATTGAAAGGCTTAAAGTAGATCAGGAATAGGCCTTATGGAGATACTGCTTACAGGTGCTACTGGCAATATAGGAAGAGAAGTACTTAATGAGCTTCTACAAGGGGCTCTATTGGGAGAATTTGATTCAAAAATAATATGTCTTGCTCGTAGTTCACAATATGCTACGGCAACTCAGCGTATCATAGAAATTGTCAAAAGAATTGGGATAGACTTGAAAACGACAGAAGGTGAACTTTTGAAATTTATCCAGATTATTGATACTTCCAATGATGTGCCTCGCAGTTATAGCTCACTTATCTACCATCTCAAAAAATTAGACATTAAAGAACTTCGGGTAATCCACTTGGCATCATCGGCGAATTTGTCTACATCGGCCAATTTCGAAGATGAAATTTATACCCAAAGCTACCTGAGCACAATGGATCTTTTAGAGAGAATCATCCCCTATATAAAGCAGTTTAGCTTTGTCAGTACGGCTTTTTCATGTGGCCACCAAAGCGGGCTCATTCCTGATCAATACGGTACCTTGCGCATAAAAGCCAATAGAAATTACTATGAACGATTTAAGTTAGAAGCGGAAAGGAAGATCAAACAGATTTGCGACCTCAGAGGAATACATTGGCAAATTATGAGGCCTGCTATAGTATGTGGAAGGCTCCTCAATGCCCCTCTTTTCTATACTCCAAAATTTAACTTACTTTATACATGGGCACGATTCTTTTATGATTTAAAAGCCATTGGCATCAACTGCGAAGGCATGAGGATCAAGTCAAACAAAGGGGCTGGTATCAATG
>CAMFLX010000402.1 GCA_945957555.1 uncultured Cytophagales bacterium | reverse complement strand
GAATAGTGTGTATCATAGATTGGTAAATAGAGAACACTTGTTGATGCCATTACTATGACGATGTCCTTGTGAGGAAGATAGACTGAAATATTCAAGTAGATTAGCATGTTATATTTTTATGCGGATTCAAGGGCCGCAGGGTCTGTCTTACCAAAGAAATGTAACTCTAAATGGGTTGCAAATTTCGTATCTTCATCTACCAATTGTCTTAGTGCTTGCCAAAAGATCTCATGATCGCGTACCTTACTATACATTCCTGTATGGGTAATGGTAAATTTTTCATTTAGAGTTGTGGTTTCTTTATTATCAAAATCTGATGTGTCAAAACCATTATAGATGACATTAACAGGTCTCCCTCCAATTATTTCAAGTTCTTTAGCCCAAGTAGGCGCAACACAAGTGACCTTATCGGCGCTTTGAAGTGTTAGTCTTTCTAGTTTATGGTGCTTATTTTTGGCAAATGGTAAGAGTGTCAAATCCTTGAAGTAGTCGATATTGGTCCAAGGGTCTCTAAAATCAGCAATCCAGGGGATATTGTGACACTCCTTAATATGCTTTGCGATCAAATGCAAACTATGTGGGGGACCAGTACTGATGATAGCATCAATTTTGTGATTTGACAAGTATTGGTCGAGAAATTTTCGAGAGGGTTTGATCCACCACATTTTGGCATCAGGTATAAAGAAGTTGCTCCTGATGAAAATTGCGATCTTGTTAAGAAGGCCCGGCTTCTTTTTTGAAAAGAAGTTTGGGTCTATTTTTTCTGTATTTTTTTTCCCTGTGAAGAATCTAAAAAGATCATAAGGCTCGGTAATGTCCCTTCTTATAATTTCTAGACCTTCAGGCAAGTCGGCTTCAAGTGTTTTGTCAAGTTCTGGATATTCTCCATTATTGGCTGTAAACACTATGGGTTCCCATCCAAAATCGCGCAAATATTTAACAAATTTTAATGGTCTCTGTACACCAGAGCCCCCTGCTGGCGGCCAATAGTATGAAATAATTAATACTTTTTTCATTGAATACTTTAATTGCTACACCAGCGTTTCTAATTCTTTAAGCTGATTGGCAACTATTTCTATCCCTTCATCAAAACTTCTAGGTTTATACCCCAATTGATTTATTGCCTTATCTATTACAAACCCAGTTTTTGGTGGTCTTTGAGCTGGCTGTTTGAAAGTGGATGAATCTCCCTTTGAGATTAGGTTTTTGTTTAGCTTGAAATAATCTACAGTTTTCATTGCCATTTCGTATGGGCTCAAGAAATCCTTTCCTGAAATATTAAAGATACCCGTTGCTTTATGCTTCATGGTCAGCAAGCAGCCGATTGCTAAGTCTTCTGCAAGAGTTGGAGTTCTCCATTGATCATCAACAACTGTGATTGGCTTGTTTTCTTCTAGCGATTTTTTTACCCATAATATAATGTTAGAACGGCTCATGTCATTTACAACACCATATACAAGTACAGTTCTAAGTATTGCCCATTTAATTGTACTTCTAATAATGGTGCGCTCGGCGGCCAATTTGCTGTCTCCATAGAAACTAATTGGTTCAGCGGGATCCTCTTCTTTGTAAGGGCCGCTTTTGCCATTAAATATAAAATCAGTGGATAAATGTATAAAGTGGACATTATTCACCCGACAAGCTTCTACAAGGTACTCTACAGCTCTAACATTGAGTTGCCAACAGTTGTCCCTATCAGTTTCGCATTGGTCTACATTGGTCATAGCTGCAGTGTGGATAATGTAATTAGGTTTAACTTCTTCTATTAAGTTTGCGACCTCTTCTCGATTGCAAACATCCAAGGATTTATAAATATAACCTTCATAATCTGGAAATCTATTTTTGCCCCGTGCTGTTGCAATTACTATGTAATTCGAATCTTGGCGCAACAGACTGATTAATTTTTGTCCTAACAATCCATTAGCACCGGTTATAATCACCTTTTCTTTCATGTTTCTATACGTGGTAATACTTTTGAATTTCTGAATATTATTTTTTAAGATCTAATTTATGGTATTTGTACCCATACATTTTCTCTATGACCTTCCTTTTTACAGGTATGCACCTTACCGTCATGGTAATGTTTTCTATGGGTCTGTCCATTCCATCCCTTGGTTGCTCTACGATTTTGTCAACTACTTCAAGATTATCAAAAACCTCACCAAATATTGTATAGTTGCCATCTAGGAATGGGGTGCCTAATTTATTCTGAACTATGTAAAACTGCGAACCACTGCTTTCTTTTTGAGGATTTACTTGATCTCCCATGCGAGCTGCGGCTAGAGCGCCTCTTATGTGATTAAATTGAGGTAGAATTTCTGCCTTAAGCGTGTATCCAGGCCCACCTTGTCCGTCGTTATATGGGTTATTGTCCTTAGAGTTAGGGTCTCCACCTTGAATCATAAAATTAGGTATAATTCTATGAAATGTAGTACTATCAAAAAAGCCAGAATTTGCTAGTTTAATAAAGTTTTCATGATGTATTGGAGTTTCATCAAACAAAACCCCCTTTATTTCACCAAATTTTGTAGTGATCACAAACATGTAATCGTATTTGGGATGTCGTTTAATTTTAACTTTGTTGGGATCAGAATTTTCTATTTTCCTGATTTTGGGTTTCTTACTTTTAGAATTTATCGAACTCTTTTGATTCTTTTTAATTTGAGTACTGTCCGCTTTTTGTTGTGCGAAGGAACTTATGGTAAAGAACAAAAAACATAATATAAAGTAGTTATTTAGTACTTTTTTCATTTTGATCAGCTTTAATACTTTTTAATATTTCCAACCCTCCATTTGACTTCACAACCTCAT
>CAMFLX010000401.1 GCA_945957555.1 uncultured Cytophagales bacterium | reverse complement strand
TTTGAGCGAGTATTGTGGGCGGGAAACACTGCATACTGAAAATGTATTTGAACAGGTATTACTAAATTAAAATGCTCATAAACAAAAAGATATAAGCAATACATGTTTTTTCTTATCCCTAATTGAGGTTAAACCCGAAAAACTCAATAGACATTGTTATGAGATTCATAATTGCAATATAATGAGGATTTTGGAGTCGAAATTTGTGTAAGAATTTAGTGGACTAAATTGAGCTCAAATTTTGATGAAAAATTCTCAGAATGAAGTAATTGTGGGTCGCAATAAATTTCTGTTGATTTTTTGGGGTTAAAATAAGTTTTCTTCATTAAAGACAAAAAAGGCCGTCATTCCGACGGCCCTGCTCAAAACTCTTTACTATGAACTCAAAACTCTTAAGGTTGTACCACAAACTTGGTTGTACCAGCTACCTTTCCATCGGCAGTCAATACTTTAGCACTGTACACACCTGCTGGCAGTTGTGACACAGACAGCTGTACCATATTGTTTTGAATGGCAATGTCCTTAATTGCAGTAAGACCGTAGCTGTTGATGATTTCCAGATTCGCGCCTGCCAAGTTTTCTGATGTACCGTTTCCTAAGGTAAGCGTTATTATGTCAGAGGCTGGATTTGGATATACAGATAAGCCCGAGGTCTCAGATTGATCTGTTCCAGTAGCTTGTCTTGCTTCAGGAAGAGGTTCATCGTTGCTCAACACTTCCGCAAATACAATGTTGTCCAAACCTAAACTTCCATCAGAGAAGTATACACCTGTTGTTTTCAAGATTCTCAAAGTAACCCAACCACTTGTAGCAGCCGTGTACAAGCTCGCAATTACTTGTTTGGAATCATTCACTTGGTTGGAAACCAAAGGCATTTGGTCAATAGCGAGTGACACAACAGGTAGTGCATAGTCATAATTATAGGTGAAGTGGATGGCATTGGCTTCCACTTTAAAATAATAAGACTTTCCTGCCGTTACATACACCTTTTGGCTCCAGACATTTCTATTGGTCACATTTGTATAGCTACCCCCTAAAGAAAAGGGATCTGTTCCTAGGCTAGAATTTTTCTCAGAAAGATACAGATAAGCGCCATCGCTGTTAAAGTCCACCGCTGGTATATTGTCCTCGATCACAGGAGCGAAATCTGTTTGTTTGTTTAGGATAGCCAATTTTAATGGCTCGTATTGCCCATCCATTGTACACTTCTGCTCAAAGTCACTTTTGAAGACATTGCTAGGGCAAGGAGTGGGGTTTTCAAAGTCTCCATTGGTTACCAAGTTGGCGCCTAGCACCAGATTGTTGGTATCTACAGCAAAGTAGTTTTTTACAACCATAATGGAGTCATGAAGAACCGCAGTAGAACAGGCATTTTCAGGATAGGTATGACTAGTAACCCTAAAGGTTATAGAATGAAAACCAGCATTCGTGTAAAAGTTCACAAACTTTTCGCCTTCAGTCGAAGTGCCACCTGGGTAGCTCAGCTCATAGCTATAAGCGCCTCTTTGGGCCACGTTACCATAACCAAAGTTTTCGGTATAAGCCATTACTGATGTTTCATGACCTTCTGGTACCACGTACCATTGGCGCGATCTTAAATTAGGGGCCTTGTGTACAAAGATCGTTTTCGACGCCGTAAAGGTGTGATTGTTCAAATCCGTATACTTGTGAGTTACCGTATAATAACCAGGTAGCCAGTACTTGTGAATCGGTGCCGCTTCTGAATAGTTTTGTGTCGAGGGGAATTCCTCATTGCCAAAGTTCCATTCATGAACACCAGCGGTGTGGATTGGGCTAAAATGGATGAGACCATCGCAAGTAGCACCAGTGCTATTGTAGGTAAACAAGGCTTTGTTGGCTTCGAGTCTCGAAATAAAAAATGCACTGCTGTTACCAAGGGCAGACAATACTGGTTCGTTTTTGTTGCCCAACGCCAACTTGATGGGGGCACTTGCGACCTGATCGAAGATAAACACCCCAGAAGTGCCAAAGGTATTGTCTGAGTTACCGTTCAAAAGGATTTTTACCAATACAGGTTTGTAAACATTGTTGTATTGTTGACTCAGCCCTCCCAAATAGATATCACCTTCGCTACTTAAGGCCAGATCTAGGGATAGGTCGTTTTTGCCACCTATATAGATCACTTTCCGGCCGTCGTAGTCGAAAGAAGTATTGAGTTGGCCCGTATTAGGGTTGATGTTAAGAAGACCAAGAACTTGTCTGTTAGATAATTGTGAGTATCCGTTGATCAATAAGGTGCCGTTTGGCAATGCTGTGATTTTATAGCCACGATCGCTACCTGTAGTACTCATGTTTTGTAAGATCTTGCCGCCATTGCCAAAGCTTGTTTTTAAAGCACCTGTTTGAGCGTCCAGTGCTACAATAGCTACTTTTTCTTTTGGACTGCTTGTGCTGTATCCTGTGATCACCAAAGTGCCATTGTCTAGAATTGCAAAGTCTTTCGCATAATCGTTGGTGTTTGCAACATCCAAACTCAAAAGACCGTTATTGCCAAAGCTACTTACTAAGTTGCCCGATGGGTCAGTTTTGATCGCGAAGAAATCTGTATTATGGTTAGCACCCGAACCCGTGCCGACCAATATGAAGTTGCCATCTGCAGTTTTCCTGACTGCGTTGATCTCAAAGTCAAAGGGCAACTGAGGTGTATTGATATAGGCACCTGCGCCTACAGTACCGTTGCTGTCTATTTCCTGCATTAAAAGTTGACGTATGCCACCTGTTAATACTGTATAGCCAAACACGACCATTTTGCCGTTGTCTAATACCACCAAATCAGAGGCCACATCGGTGTAGTTA
>CAMFLX010000400.1 GCA_945957555.1 uncultured Cytophagales bacterium | reverse complement strand
ACCGCCCACAGTGCGTCGGCTCATAAACAATTCCTTATCCCGAATTGAGGTTATATAAGTTTGAGGTCGTAATTTTCAATAAAAATGAAGCCTTGGGGAATCATCAAACGCTGCAAAGCAAAAGCCCAGCGCAAAGGTTGCTTTGCGCTGGGCTTTGTGGGTACTTTGGGCAACTATTAGTGCTGAATCTTAATTTTCTCAGTTATAGACGCTCCCTTTTGATCGGTTAGATGCAGGAGATACATCCCGTCTTCCAAGTCCCCGAGGTCGATTTCAGCCATATGATCATCGATGGTCTTCAAATGTCTTCCCGTTGTTGAAAGCACCTCTACTTTTTGTAAATTATCAGAATTTGACAAATACAACATCCCAGAAGTCGGCACAGGGTAAACCTTTAAGCTTGCAGACTCTTCCGCTGCCACTCTTCCACTTCTTGGATCTAGCGGGTCTACTGGATCTACTTGTGGGCACGCTATGTCTTGGGGAATATTACTGATATAACAATTTGACTGTACATACTGAGCAGAGTATCTGCCAGCAGGCAAATTAACTTGCGTTTGGTTTGTAAGACTTGTCAATAGTGTATTGTTCGGATTGTGCACATACCAGTTGATCGTGACCCCAGCAGGTGGCGGATTGGTCAGCGAAACCAAAGTGGTAGACTGCAAACACAAGGTAGTGGCATTGTACGAAATTACAGGCCTATCTGTGCAGGTTACCCAAAACTGTGCTGAGGATATGTTTTGATAAGCGCCACAACTTTTCTTCTGTACCGCAAATACCATATAGTATTTGGTGGTATCTACACTACTACAAATTAGGGCTGGGAACGTTTCAGTAAGTCGTATTTTGGTATTTCCAGGGATCACCGCATTACCAATCATCGCATTGCTCGTGGTTTTGTACAAGGCAACATCCGCAAAGGCAATATCATCGGGCAACTCCACTACGTCATTGGGTCCACAAACTCTTCCATACAAGAGATTTAGACTTATTTGGCCGTTATTAGCCATATTGGGCATATACACCTCCCCGTCTATCATATCAGGAATACGGTATATCTGATGACCTTGCGGTGCACCATAGTCTGCCGCAGCGGCGTTGTCGTTGAATGCAAAATGGGGATAGTTGGCAGTGGTATTTGAATATGCTATGGCTACCGTTTTTACAACATTGCCCGTGTTGGCATCCATACCCAACAAATCTTTACCATCGGTAGCGTATACCAAGCCATCGTAAGCCAACTCTATCTGCGAGTGTGAAAACGTAGGGTTGTGCAGCACATGCTGCACTGTACCTGCCGCAATATTTACACAAGCGGTACTACTCAGGCTAGGACTTGTTTTTACATAGCGGTTTACCAACAACTTATTACCATCAGGCGAAAACTCCAAGCCTGTCCAGATCATGGTAGTTTGTGGCACAGTGGAGGTAATTACTTGTTCCGCATTCGCATTGTTCAAATGGATGATTCGGATATTGTTATCACCGTAGTCTATCCAAGACAATTTGGTACCATCGTGTGATAGCTCCATTTCCACAGGATTCGGGCTATAGGTCATATACATTTTTACATTCACAATACTTGCAGTGGTTATGTAGGCAGCATTGGTAGTAGCTGACACATTAATCAAAGCTCTACGAACGGCTTTTCCTTTGGTATAGTACAAATACCTGTCTTGAGAATATGCTTGATAGTTCTCTCTGCTCAGCGCCATTTCACCACTAGTACACAGACCTGTTTCCAATACTATAGGGCTACTTAAGGTATGTGCAGCATAGTCATATACGCGGTACTCCAGCGTATTCAAGCACGACTGTGCTGTATTGATCTTATAATACACGATCAAATACTTGTTAGCCTGCGAACTGCAACGCAAGGGGACTATGTTTACCTGCCCATTGATAGTTTCTGTACTAGTGGTCAAGTTCAACAATGTGGAATTGTAGTATTTGTACACAGTGTATGCTCCACTGGCATCCTTCAGGAGTTTAAATAAGGTATTACCTTGTGCATCGTACACACCGTGGGTGCTGGAGGAGATTTTGTTGGCACCTAAATTTCCAACCTGTCCCTCAAACACAGGATTGGTACCTGCAAAATTAATTCTGGCGTCGTTTAGGATCCAATACCTCGACTGAATCGGTGATAGCGCAAACATGGGCAGGGTAAGCCCAGTAAGGGCCGCTGTGAGGCCTTTTAAAATTGTACTTTTCTTCATGATGATGTTTTTAAAACTGTTTCAAAAGTATTTCAAAACCCAACACCTCATCCCCCCCGAAATTGGGAGGGGTGATTTTGAAGTTATTTGAGCAGAACTACACATGTCGTTTGGGTTTTAAAATTGATAAAAACATGAGTATTCCATCCCCTTTCGAAACGCCTCAAACCTTTATATTCATCAACTAGCCCTATGTCTAGTACCTCCTTCCCTTATACATTTTGTGTGAGACTCCTTTAACTCAACAGAAGTTCATGTGCTATTACCTAAAGAACTTAAGCGTAGCATCTTTCTACGAGATGAATTTTATAAAACAATAAGTCTCAACCTACCCAAAATTGGGAGTAAGGTTGTTGCGTTTACAGCGCAGCCAAGTGGAAATCCGGATCTGAGATCCTCGATTATCCTTGCTTCGAGATGCGCTGCGCTAACATCACGAAGAGCAAAGTGTGCTATTCATTCAAGAACTCTTGTATCATATCTTTACTCGGGATAGAATTACATCATTAACCGAAGTCAGCCTACCCAAAATTGGGAGACCGCATCATTTATAAACCCAGATTAAGCATTAGACTTTGTAGCGAGACGAAATGATAGGAAAAA
>CAMFLX010000399.1 GCA_945957555.1 uncultured Cytophagales bacterium | reverse complement strand
CGAGATTCCTCTACGTCTCGTGGGCTCGGAGATGTGTATAAGAGACAGCGCACGAGCTTGCGATACAGATCACCGAAGTATTTCACAAAATAGAGAAAAACACAAATGTAAAAACACTGGGTATCTATGGGGGTGTAAGTCAAAATCCGCAGATAGGTATGCTTATTGGCGGTGTAGACATCGTGGTAGCTACCCCAGGCCGATTGTTTGACTTGGCGAGTCAAGGATATTTGGAGCTCGATAGGGTACAGTTGCTGATCTTAGATGAGGCCGATCACATGCTGGATCTTGGTTTCAACAAAGACATCCAAGATTTGATCAAAAAACTACCTAAGATCCGTCAGACTTTGTTTTTCTCTGCAACCATTAACGAGACCGTAAAGAAATTGGCCTATTCCATAGTAGATAGAGCTATAAGGATACAAATTGCACCCAAAGATCCTGTTTCCAAAAACATTACCCACTCTGTGGCATTTATAGCCATGGACGATAAACGCTTCTTCCTCGAGCGTGTCATTAATCAAAATCCAGGTAGTAAGATCTTAGTTTTCGTACGGACACGTGTGCGTGCCGAACGTGTTTTTGCTGCTATGCAACGTGTAGGGATTACTACCGTGACCATGCATGGCGACAAGGAGCAGGATGATAGAAAAAAAGCCATGGAGCTGTTCAGGAGTGGCGATGTGAAGATTTTGGTAGCTACCGATGTAAGTGCCAGAGGTATTGATATCCCCAATGTGGACTTTGTGGTCAACTACGATTTGCCAGATGTACCCGAAAACTATGTACATCGAGTAGGACGTACGGGCAGGGGAATGCAAAAAGGTGTAGCTGTATCTTTCTGTAGTGAGGAAGAAAAGGAGTTGTTGATGCTTATTGAAGACTTTATGGGTAAGGAAATTACGGTTATGGACATTGACAAAGCGACCTATAAAGAAACACTTGATTTTACCAACGATACGGGTACCAATGATTGGAAGAGCCTCATTCGTAAGGCGGAAGAAGACAAGAAAAACTTTAAAGTAAAGAAAAAGAAAAAGAAATAAAGAATGCCATTCACAACTTCCCGTTGTGGATGGTTCATATAAAGCTTCGCCTAATTAGTTTAAAATATAATGTTGCCCTAAATATGTATCATTTCTTTACGGCTTGGGCTTCTATAATCAGCGATTTGTGTGCATTGTCGCTATCGATCAGTCGGAAATTTCCTTTGCCTAGCTGTGCCAAATGTTTAAGCTGCTCAATTACACGATCATTCTTGGCTTGTCCAAACAAAAACACACTGAGGGTCACACCTTTTTTCAGATTTTCTTCGATCATTGCTTGAATAGATGCGTTAATACCAAATTCCCCATCCGATGCTAAAATAATACGGTTATTACCCTTGGGTATATAGTGCTGCAGCGCAGTTTCATACGCCAATTTTAGTCCTCCATAGGCATTGGTACCTCCATTAGATTGTAGCTTGTCAAGCTTGGATAGGATTTTCTTTTGTTTGCTTGCCGAAATACTTGGAATTTCTACACGTGCTTCTCCTGAGTAAGTTACTACAGCAACTTGGTCTTCAAGGCGAGTTAGTGTTAAAAGATATTTGAAAGCATCTTTTAGCAAAGGAAGTTTTTCGCTTGTATTCATAGAAGCCGATACGTCCAACAAGAAAACCAAGTGGTTATGGGCGTACCCTTCCAAGCTTGCGACCACAGAATCCTCTTTGGGTGCAGGATTTTGTGGTGTATTTGTATTGGGTTCAGATACAGGCTTTTCCTTGGTATGCAAGACTTTGTATTGGTGTGGTTCCTCTATCGCATGGAGCAACTTGGTAACCGATACATCGAGGGCAATTGATTTGTTTTTAATATAGTAATCATCAATACCAGCGTTTTTTTGAATTTGTTTACCATCGGCAAGGTCTACAAACTGATTATAGGCCTGAATGAGCCCCATACCATATCGGTTATATTTATTGATGACCTGACTGTTGTAGTAGTAATAGGCCTTGGGATAGTCGCGATATGAACCCTCCGTCCAATTGCTGCGCGAAAAATGATGCCCATGTTGACTAATGGCTTTGAGTTCGTTGACCACTGCATCATAGCGCCAATAAGGGGCTAGGCCGTTGCTATAGCCAAAGCGATACAAGCCTTTGAGGTTTTCGTCCTTCTGGCTTTCATATTGTGCGATCAATACATCTAGGGCTTGCGTATAGCTTGCAATTTTACTGGTATCATTAGCATTAAGGTCATCTAACATTGACTTACAGTATCCCAAAGCAGGCTGGAACAGCTTTGCCATGGCTACGATCTTATGCGAAGTATTCGTGGCTGGATATTTTTGGGTGTAAATCTGCTGTATTTTTTGGTAGAGGCTGTCTTTGTGTAACTTATACTCAGCAAAGAGCATTTCTATCTGGTTTAACTGCGTATAGGTCCAAGGGATCTTTTCTGTATGTACAAAGCGCTTTTCTTTGCAAAAGGCAGCCAATGAATCACGGTGTACTTGTATATGGTCAAGTGTTACCTTGCAGGCATTGAGTTGCGTATTCAAGGCTTTCTGATCTGTGGCAGCCAATATTTTACTTTGGCTGAGGCACTGCTGATACAAGGTAGCCGGCAGTACCTTGTAGTTTGAAGTATTGTTAAGGTAGTCTTCATTGGAGAAGCTCAAATACGCATTGGGATAATGTACCCTTCGGTTAAGGCTAGCATTGAAACTCATTAGTTCCTGATACATGGGCCACATCGCATGAATGGTCTCGTTGCCATAAGCCACATAGAGGTTCAGTACTTCCACTGCTTGATTGCGTGTTTGTGCCCCTAAAGTTGCCACGGAACAGCCAAAAGCAAGAAACAATCTTAGGAAAGCCGAGCGAGATTTTTGAATCAAATAATAGAACTGTAACACAGATAACT
>CAMFLX010000398.1 GCA_945957555.1 uncultured Cytophagales bacterium | reverse complement strand
CGAGATTCCTCTACGTCTCGTGGGCTCGGAGATGTGTATAAGAGACAGTTATATTACAGACTTTCGTAGATAGGTAAAAAACATTTTTGGTGACATTGCAAACTTTTGCAGATAGGTAAAAAACGTTTTTGGTGGCATTGCAAACTTTTGTAGATAGGTAAAAAACGTTTTGGGTGGCATTGCAAACTTTTGCAGATAGGCAAAAAACGTTTTGGGTGGCATTGCAAACTTTTGCAGATAGGTAAAATCTATAATCGACAATGGCATACTAACAAGGATATACATAAACACTAAGCTCCATAAAAGGGCAACACAATGCTAGCCTAATCAGAACACAAATCACAGTGAATCCTAAAATAACAGAATGAGCATCTGTTGTAAAAATATAAAGTTGCCCCAAAAGGGCAACCCTATATTTACCACACATTGTTTCTTAACAAAACACTGTGATTTAAATTTTTACTCAGAAAACGCATTAGAAACCTACATCAATAAAATTTCAAGTACATTCGATTCTTCGCCCCGCTTCCTGACAATCGCACGTAATATTTTGTTCTATTGAGGTTACCAACATCATAACCGAGCTTCATCTGTCATGAAATTATAGTATCATTTTACCATATTCACCTGTTTGGCACCTTACTCTTTAGTTACCGTAAAGGCCTTTTGACCCTGTGCGGTTTGTACCAATACTTTGTAAATACCAGTATTCAAATCGACCATAGGTATTTGAGCATTGTTGCCAGCAATATCACCACTCAGTATCATCTGCCCGTGCGCATTGACAACGCTGTACTTGAAGCTTGAGGCTGTTGGCAACGATATGTTGAGCATGGATGAAGCTGGATTTGGGTAAATATCTAAGCCAGACAGTTGCTCGTTGTCGTTCACTGAAGTAAGATATGGCAACAATACCTCATTGACTACGTGTACGATACCATTCTCAGACTTCAAGTCTGCAAGCGTTACTTGACTGTTGGTATTTACAAATACACCATTGTTGATCGTGATGGTGATAGACTCATTGCCAAGCAAAGTTTTGATAACTTGGTTATTTGATAGTGCTGTAGATCGCACAGAGTCAGCCACCACATGATACAGCAATACGTTCTTTAAAGCTCCGGTAGAATCTTGAAGCAAGTCTTTCAAGGTATTGCTGGGTATTTTGGAGAAAGCATCGTTGGTAGGCGCAAATACAGTATACTTGGCCACAGGATCAGTAAGTGCCGGCAACAGTCCAGCTTTGATGACCGCCTGTACCAAGGTGGAGTGAGCTGCACTTCCAAGCGCTATGTCAACTACCGTTTTAATAGGGAGTAAAACTTTATCTATCGCATGCACTATACCGTTACTAGCCCTCAGGTCTGCCACAATAACCTCTGCCTGGTTCGCAAACACCTTTGACGATAGCCTTGACAGTTTAATAGAATTGGCACTGTTGAGAGGCTGAGCGACCAATCCATTGCTAACCTTTGCTGAAGCCACCGAGTCGCCCAATACGTGGTACAATAAAATAGGGGCTAGATCTGCCACAGCTACACTTCCAAGTCCCTGAGGGAGCAACATTGCAAAAGCATCGTTGGTAGGCGCAAACACTGTATACTTAGCCGCTGGATCTGTAAGTGCCGGTAAGAGCTCAGCCTTTATGACCGCCTGTACCAGTGTGGTATGAACAGTGCTACCCAATGCTATGTCTACCACCGTTTTGTTAGGCAATAGCACCTCATCGATTACATGCAAAATACCATTAGAGGCTGGGAGATCTGCAGTAGTAACCTCAGCATGGTTTATAAACACTTTGCCAGAAGTGGTCTTGGTCAACTTGAGGGTATTGAGTGTGCTTAATGCCGCTACTACTGCACCATTTTGTACAGCTCCTGAATTTACCTCAGCACCCAAAACATGATAAAGTAAGATTTCCTTTAGGAGCCCTTCGGGTGTTTGCAAGAGACTCTCCACAGTACCAGTAGGTAGTTTGGAAAACGCGTCATCTGTAGGTGCAAAAACGGTCATACTACCTGTACCTTGCAAGGTACTTTTGAGTCCAGCAGCGTCTATTGCGGCTTCTAATGTGTTATGACTTGGCGATGTCGCAATGATATCGTACAGAGAAGGGTTTTGGGCAAATACCTGATTGGCAACTCCTCCAAGCAAAAAAACTGTGATTTTTTTAAATCTGCTAAATAATCTTTTTTGTACCATGATTTTAATGTTTAAAAAATTGATTGATACATAAACACATAATACATCATTTTGTTTATAAAAATACACAAATAGTTAAACAAACAAAAAACACAACAGCAGACTCAAACAAAGACAACCATTACAATATTATTCATACAACAAAAACAATAAAGATAGATTAACATATTTACAACATGACCAACATTTAAAATTACGCATTCAAAACAGTACCATACACCTCTAAAATATAGATATTTAACAAAAAAGACCTTTCTCAGCCATCCCAAAGATCACTTATCATCACACAAACACCCAAACCCTCCTTTTCCTAATTACAATTACAAACAACAGCACGACCACTCCAGAACACAACACACACTTACATGGGTTTATTTTTCAAAACAAGAGCACATTTTGTTTAATTAACATTAAACAAAATGTGAATAGTTTATTGCCTTAGCTCTAGAGCCGTTATTGTGCGGGAACTTCCCTAGGCTTCTCAGCATTTCACAAATCAGGGTAAGAAGAATTTCATCAACTTTTCGGCAACCCAATCTCTCAAGCGGTATAATCCTAACACCATTTGAGGTTAATTAAGATTATTATATACATGACAAGCTTTAATACTTGAAATAATTTGGTGTTTCAGATCACAGAAATTGGTCTTTGATAATAATTAAACCCAGAATACGCATTGGAGATTGTAACGAGACGGAATGATACAAAAAAGT
>CAMFLX010000397.1 GCA_945957555.1 uncultured Cytophagales bacterium | reverse complement strand
GGGGAAGATTAAACCATATCATTGATGCCAGAGTGAGGTTCGCTGATGTCAGAAAATAGCACGATGATGTATGAAAGTAGTGCGGTGATGTGCGAAAGTAGTGCGGTGATGTACGAAAGTAGGGCGGTGACGCACGAAAGTAGTGCGATGATGTGCGAAAGTAGTGCGGTGATGACTGAAAGTAACGCCCAGCTGCCCTGTAGTTTTAAGTTGTAAAATGTTGGATTTTTAGTGATTGTGCTTTTCTTAAACCTTTATACAATACCTTGGTTGGGATTGAGCCCAGAACAGACCCAATATATTAACATAGGGTGAAGCCCTATGATTATCGGGTAGAGTAGTTATCGGTTTCACCGAAAAGATGCACATGTTTGGGTAGCGTAATGTATATTTTCACCGAAAAGATGCATGTGTTTGGGTAGAATAATGGATATTTTCACCGAAAAGATGCATGTGTTTGGGTAGAGAGAGCACTATTTTTTAAATAATACAAAGGGAGTTTAAGATGGCTCTTTTGTTTGTAAGTTTGCTCATAATTGGATAGACTTGTATAGGAATTATATAAAGGAATGAACAACGCGAATCTATTGGCTGAGACCTTAGGTGAAAACTCGACTAATTCAGAAATAAACGCCATGAAAACAGAAAGAAAATAGGAATTGAACTTGTCAGTGGCCATTCATTCAGGAACAGATGCTGTTACAAAAAAAGAACTTCGAGGATTTTTATAATGAAATCAGAGATCAATTTCCTAAGATGAGGGAATTGGATACTTGGAACAAATACGTCTGGACTTTAGATGGTTATGAGAATTCCATGATTATGATAGAGTTATCAAAGGAGATGGCAAACTGGGTAGCTAACGGAAAAGAATCAGAGGGAAAGAAGTTGATGGATGTGATTGAGAGATACTTTCATGAAGGAGACATGCCCCTTACATCTATAATTTACACTGATTTTTTATTGACAATCATGGAAGCGAAAAAGGATGTTAGAGAAGTGATAAAGAAAATGATGGGGTCTGAAACGGAAAAACAATACAAGAATCTTTTTGAATTCTATCGAGAACAAGACATGGACTAAATCCTACGACTCATTTAGAAATAAATGCAATGAAAACACAAAGAAGGTAGGAATTGAACTTGTCAGCTATAACCATTAAATACACTCAATTTGAGATTTGACCCACTAAAAAAAGAAGTTTATACAGACAAAGGGGAATTCGTTAAACAGATGAATTGTCCTTATAAAATGAATTGGGATGGATTAGAAGAGGCTGACTTTGTCTCTAGAAAATGTTCAAATTGTGACCAATTGATTGTTGATACAGAAAATTTGTCTGATGACGATCTTCTCAATATGATTAAGCAAAATCCTGACACTTGCTTGAAGATTGACTTAAACCAAAACAATATAAAAATATTGATAAATGGCTATATTGTACAGAAATAAAAATTTTAAAAAGTTGCGTGTTATCAAGACAGCACGTGACCAAGACAGCATTAATAGAGCTGCAAAAAATGGGTTTCAACCATTAATTAGAAAGGTTGAGCCATCTGACAAAATCCGCTCGAAATATTCCGTTCTTCAGAATAAAAAAACAGGAGAAATTGAAGTAATAGGGGACTATCGGGCCTCCCTTTATTCGGACAAGAATAAAGATTTTGAAATTGTAATAGACTGGACATTTTATTATCCTCATAGCTTTAAATCACCTTTTGCGGCTTACTTAATACCTCAAGACATTAAAATTGGAGAGAGAGTTTTCGTACAAGATTTGATTGAAGATTATGTAGGAGTAAGTTGGGTTCAAGGTGATACTTACCGCCTTGAAAGTTGTTAGGCAATTTGGGACGGTTCTGATCTAATAATTCAGTATGACCCAAAAGAAAATCGTTCAAATTTCATTGGATAGAAGAATGGTAGTAAGTAGCAGGTATTGGGGCCTGATCAAAGAGCAACCTAATCTTCCTGTTTTATAACTAGCACGGGTGATAATGGCGATTGTATCGCTGTAAATAAGACAAAATGCAAGAAGCAAACGACAAATCCAAGAGTTCACGGAGCGACAAGTTGAAGATTAAGGTGAATTCTAATGAGAATCCTTATCCTTCTACGGATATCGAGCAAAAACTACTTGAGCCTCGGAGGTTAACTTCTTATTTCATTGTATTGATTGACAGCGGCTCTATCACTTATAAATTGGACTTACAAGACATTACCGTTTCTGAGGGTGACTTACTTTTCGCGATGCCCAATCAGATTTTTGTACCACCTTCCAAAACGGATGATTTAAAATATTTTAAGGTACTGTTTGATGAAAACACATTGGCTTTGCTACCACAGGGCTTTCCGTTTTTGGTGAATCCATTAAACTCACAAACGATAACCTTAGACCATGCTGCAAGGGAACGTGTAAGAAAGGTTTTTGAAATATTAAATCAAATACTGTATACTGATCAACAATCGACCGACTCGGAAATCATCTTGGCCTACTTGAATTTACTATTATCAGAATTGAATAGTGCGTATTTTAAAAATGAACCTGTTGATATGGTTAACACGAATTTATCAAAGTTTGTGGAGTTCAAGTTAATGGTAGAAACACACCTTACAGAGCAACCTTCTATCCATACTATTGCTGAGAAATTGGCTTTAACTACCAATAGCTTATACAGGCTCGTAAAAGGATATTCAGGCACATCGCCAAAGGATTTTTTCACGAATCGATTGATGATAGAAGCCCAGCGGAAACTGCGTTATTCCAATCTTTCCGTAAAAGAATTAGCCTATGAATTAGGATTTAATGACCCCGACTATTTTTCAAGGCTTTTCAAAAAAAGTACGGGAAAAAGTGTGAGTGATTTTTTACACGATCAAGATTTGTAGGGTAAACAAATTGATTTGTCCATCGCCTCTATTTTTGGGTACTCTACTTTTGTATCATTAATTTAAACTAT
>CAMFLX010000396.1 GCA_945957555.1 uncultured Cytophagales bacterium | reverse complement strand
GAATTCACCTTGAGAGTTATCCCCTTTCAATATCACCGAAGGATATTTCCAAGTAATTGCAGAGCCAGTCTCCACCTGAGTCCATGAAATTTTAGAATTGACACCTGCACAAATACCACGCTTGGTTACAAAGTTATATATCCCACCTTTACCTTCTTTATCTCCTGGGTACCAGTTTTGTACGGTAGAATATTTGATTTCTGCATCATCTAAAGTAACGAGTTCCACAACTGCTGCGTGCAACTGATTTTCATCTCTCATAGGAGCAGTACAGCCCTCTAGATAACTCACATAAGCTTTTTCCTCGCAAATGATGAGCGTACGCTCAAACTGTCCAGTTTCAGCCGCATTGATACGGAAATACGTTGACAATTCCATCGGGCAACGAACTCCTTTGGGAATAAATACAAAAGAACCATCGGTAAATACAGCAGAATTGAGCGCTGCAAAGAAATTATCCGTTGTTGGGACAACGGTTCCCAGGTATTTTTTGATAAGCTCAGGGTGCTCATGTATTGCTTCACTAATAGAACAAAAGATGATCCCCAACTCACTTAATTTTTCTTTATAAGTTGTACCAATGGAAACAGAATCAATTACAGCATCAACAGCAACTCCAGTTAGCCTTTTCTGTTCAGTTAAGGAAATACCAAGCTTTTCAAATGTTTTTCTGAGCTCAGGATCTATTTCATCCAAACTCTTTGGAGTGATCTTCTGCTTAGGGGCAGAGTAATATCTGATGCTTTGATAGTCGACAAGAGTATATTTCAGATTTGGCCAATGAGTAGGCTCCTCCATGGTCAACCAATGACGAAACGCTTTTAACCTCCACTCAAGCAACCACTCTGGCTCGTTCTTTTTCTTTGAAATAAAACGAATGATATCTTCATTTAAGCCCTTTGGTGCTTCATCAGCTTCAATGTCGGTCACAAAACCGTACTTATATTCGCTTGATGTTAATTCCTCTAAGATTTCGTTAGCCATTGTTTAGTTTTATTTTAGACTAATTATAAATGCAAATTTAAGTAAAAACCATCAAAATCTCAAAAATGTTCAATTATAGTTTTACTAAACTTTACATAATTCATTAATTAGGCACTATATAATAACATTTATAAACATTACTGCCTTGACAATAATCCAATAAGTGATCCTTCGATTTTTTTACAATGAGGTTAATGAGTAATATACTGAAATTACTCAAAATTGAGCATAAACGTAATTGTATTGGTCCTAAGATTCTGGATTGAATAAGCATAGATGTTTTTATCAGGAGCCTTCATGTTTACAAGACCATTAGAAAATCGTATTTCTGGGGAAAGTTTAAACAAGGGGAAATATATATCACAGCCTAAACCATAATCTATTGCAAAATCATAACTATTAAACCTCAACTTATCAGGACGTTGGTCCTTATTCTTATTGGAAGTTGAAATAGAGGGCTTCACCCCGCCTACTACATACATTCTGAAATTATTTCTACGTTGAGACTTATATTTGACCAACAAAGGAAGTTCTACAAATGTCGCTTCAACCATTTGCTTATCTGAAATCTTTGTACCAGTTTTCTTACTGAAAAGTGTGTATTCTACTCCCCTCTGATAGAACCCTACCTGCGGCGTCAATCTAAAGTCAAAGTTGTCATGTAGTCTCGCATTTAAAATGAAACCCAAAGTAAAACCTCCTACTCCACTTGGTTCAACTCTTTTTACAGTATCGTTATTATCATAAAAATAAGTACTCGGCTTTAAAGTATATGTAGCATAATTACCAGCCAAAATAAAGCCATAATGTAGCTTCTTGTTGTCATAGTTGGGTAGATTAATCTCCGGCTTAGGAGTATTATTCTGCGCCAAAACAACCTTGCATACTCCCAATAATAAAAAAATAATTACTTTTTGCATCCTGTATATATAGAACTTGCTCCTAATGTTAAAGGAATCCATTGGGTATCAACGTATCCTATTTTATTCAAAATCTTCACGAACTCATTTCCTTGTGGAAATCTAGCAACACTTTCTTGCAAATAATCATAAGCTCTGTTATCTCCGGAAATCATTTTCCCAACAAAAGGTACCATTCTCTTGGCATAAAGATCAAAAGCAAATTTAATCAATTTGTTTTGTGGCTCAGTAGCCTCTAATACCACGAGTTTCCCACCTGGTTTTAATACTCTCAATATCTCAGAAAGTCCCTTTTCTAAATTCTCGAAATTCCTCACCCCATAAGCAACGGTAACTGCATCAAATTTATGATCCTCAAAAGGTAGATTTTCACTGTCTCCTTTCATAAGCTTGATTTTGGTATCCAGTTTTAGTGCCTCCAATTTCTGTTGGCCCTTTTCGAGCATACCTTCAGAAATATCAATACCAATAATATTTAAGGGATTAAGTATTTTGTTGGCTTGAATCGCAAAATCACCAGTGCCCGTCGCCACGTCTAATATCAACTGCGGCCTATTTGCCAACAAGAGTCGCAACGATTTACGTCTCCACGATTGGTCAATACCGAAAGTCATGATACGATTGATCCTGTCGTATTTACCTGAGATATTATCAAACATGAGCGCAACCTGCTCTTTCTTGCTCTTATCTAATTCCTTATATGGTACTACTTCCTCCATGATTTTTATACACTCTCAACCAACAGTTTGACTTACTTTTCCATATAAACCAATTGTAGCAGAGTTTGTCCCACAATTTTCAAAGAATTTTTATCGATATTTTCTATATTGTCTTTAAGCGTATGCCAAGTGGGAGAAAAATAAGCCCCGTCGGATGGCTCATATTCTATAATATCTACCATCGGTATTTTTGCAATCTGATTCACGTACAAATGATCATCGATGATCTCTTCCGATATTTGATCCACAAATACATTACCATATCCAAGAGATTTTGCTACATTCCAAACATTCCTTTGCACCACAGGTGCGTACATTTTAGAAGTGCCATCCATTGCAAATTTCGCATCTTTGCCCCCTACCATAT
>CAMFLX010000395.1 GCA_945957555.1 uncultured Cytophagales bacterium | reverse complement strand
CTACACTTATGCGATCGTCGGCAGCGTCAGATGTGTATAAGAGACAGATCCAGTAGCGAGCATAGCTCCCCAAGAATGACCCGCAAGAAAGACCTTTTGGCTGTCAGAAGCATGGAAATGATTGATAATTCCATCTAGGTCGTCTATGAAGAGCTGAACCGCATTATTGGATTCATACTGGCTTTTATGTTCTCTTTTGGACAAGCCAGAGCCTCTTTGATCATAAAACACCACAAAGAACCCATTTTGAATAAATTCTTTGGCGCTTAGCATTGATCGATAATCGCCTCCAGGTCCTCCGTGAACGACTACAATCATCGGATCGCTTGGGTTTCCAAAAGATTCGACATGTAATAAGGTTCCGTTGATGGGCAATGCGGGAAGACTATGGTCTTGGTCAACAGTGCGGGGTACTAACAGTCCTGGACTAGCCAAGTCTTTTTGTTTACAGGCCACAAAAAAGAGTTGTAGGATTGCTGCAAAAATCAGTTGTTTGAGTGTCATTGTTTATCTTGTTGATATATTCTTATGACAACCAAGATTTTGATTACCCCTACATGGTCTGCTTTTATTTTAGGGTTTAATAGAAATTGTTTGTTCCGATCCGGGAGGCAAGTGACATAATAGCCATGGGTATCAACCCATGGGGCAAATGATGTGACATCATATTTATCCAAAACAACAGTTCTTATCCCAAGTTCAGGTTATCTTAATCACCACATTGCCCGTCTTTTGTCCCGTTTCTACGTATTGGGTAGCTGCTACGATTTGATCCAAGGAGTAGACCTTATCAATAACAGCCTTATATTGTCCCGCCTCGATGAGTTCCCTAAAGAAAACAATGTCTTCCTTACGGTCTTTTGGGATTGGAAACAATACTTTTTTACCTCCTAATAGAGGTGTAAGTAGTGCTAGAAATACATTTTGGCACATATACCCTAGCTCTGATGAAATATAAATGCCTTTGGGCTTGAGAAGTTTCTTGCATTTGAAGTAAGAACTCTTGCCTACGACATCCAATACCACGTCATATTGCGCTTCATGTTTAGTGAAATCCTCTTTGGTGTAGTCAATCACTCGATCAGCACCTAGGGCCTCTACTAGCTTTATATTGGGGGTATTGCACACTGCCGTAACGTCTGCCCCATAGAATTTGGCTAGCTGTACGGTGGCAGTACCTATAGATCCTGAGGCGCCATTGACTAAGATTTTCTGTGGTTTTAGGATATTTGCAGCCTTTATATTTGTAAGCGCCAGAAAGGCCCCGTCACATATGGCAGCAGCCTCTTCATAAGACATATTGCTAGGCATGGCGCTGATCGCTTTTTCTTCTGCAACACATACATATTCTGCATGAGTCCCAAAGTTAAAAGTGTTCAATCCAAATACTTTGTCGCCAGGCTTAAAACTTTTCACTGCAGATCCAACAGCTGCTATTTCACCGGCCAGTTCGCTGCCTAGAATTTGTTTTTTAGGTCTAAACAGTCCTGCAATGAGTCTTACGATGAGATATTCAGGTTTTCTGAATCCACAGTCGGTTCTATTTACAGTACTTGCATGTACTTTGATGAGCACCTCGTGGTCTTTTGGGATAGGCTTGGGTACTTCTTTGACTTCCAGTACCTCTGGAGCACCATATTGGGTATTGACACTTGCTTTCATTTTGTTTGTATTCATTTTTATATTGGTTGATAATGGCTTGCTTTACTGCCCTTGATCATGAGCCATAAAGTAAGCGATAATTCTGAAACGATTGCAGGAACTGCAACAAATATGATAAATGCTATTTTACTATTCGCATATTCTTGTGAAAGGAAATTCCCTGAACTATTGATCAGGTACCCACACGATGCTACAATGAGCAAAATACCTATAAATTTTGGAATATAGCCAGATTTGAGCACCAAATACCCCAAGAAGAATACATGAAGGCCGAAGAAAATAAAACTCAAGTGCATGGCATATTCATGTGCGTTAATGTACAACATAGCCTGTGCATGTAACAAGGGTGTTTCAATCGCTTTTAAATAGGAGGCACCACTCAACAATTCCAAAACAGAAAAATACCCCACAAATGAATACGCAAAAATGGCTACAAAGACCAGCCTGAAACTAGCAGCCAGCAAAGAGATGCTTTTGTCTACAGGCTTAAGGGTATAGTAAAGAGCCCAAGTCGTCAAGGTATCAAACACAATCACCACCGACCAGCAGGCAATACCCATACGGAATAAAGACTCTTGCGCCATAATGTTATGGATGGTAGTGGCAGCATCGCCCTTCACAATAAGCCTGTCCAAGGTGAGAGCAGTGCCTCCCATGCCTATTACGAATATCATGAAGTAGCTAATCCCTGCTATTTGAGCTGCTTTTTGTGCTGTGATTTCAGTTGTCATACTATAACGATTCATCTGTGATCATTCAGGGTTAAAGCTTGATGATGATATTGTACTGGGCGTCTTTGTCCTCATAAAAGATCGTGAAGCTTTCTTTTGAATAAGACACAACCCTAAATCTTGAATATTTCGATTCCCCATCCAGCTTCCCTTCGATCATAATGAGTCCGTTTTCGTTTTTGAGGGTAAATAGCGTAAACTGCTTGTGAATGGCGCATCTAGTTAGATCGCTTAAACAGCTATAGAGTGTATATTCATACGTAGTGTTAAACTTTGTTTTATCACCAATCAGTTTCTTAAAGTTATCGTAATTGGGCAATTCATTAGAATAGACCACGCCAGTAAGGCTCGCCTCTGCAGAGGCGCTTGCCTGGTACCAGCTCCCTTGCAAATTGCCCGAGGTACGTTGGTTGGTCAAGTAAATGCTATTACCTCCTTGCATGGCCGCTTGTATCTTGAACTTGCGATAAGCCCTTTCTTTTACTCTTTCTTGATTAGAAAGTGTGGTAGTGCCTTTGGCCTTAGCACTCGCATCACCTAGCTTAAACAGGCCTTTAATCCTGTCTCTTATACACATCTCCGAGCCCACGAGACGTAGAGGAATCGC
>CAMFLX010000394.1 GCA_945957555.1 uncultured Cytophagales bacterium | reverse complement strand
TCATAATAATGGGATTAATTACAAGCCATTTATATACTCATAGAAATACAATTGATAATATTTATGTGAAAAACTTTAATCAGAGTTATGAGGAATTAATATTGGATAAAAAATATAATGTAGAAGAATCAACTTGTTTCGGTAAGAAGTTTGCCCAAAAAGATAGTTTACAAGGAATTAAGAGGGTTTTGTTATATCATGGTCCATTTACTTCCAATGAATGCGAAAAGTGTTTATATCGTGAATGTAAATTTGAAACGTATGAATTTGCCCCAAATGATTTGGAGTATGAAAATGTTGAAGCTTTTGTTAACGCATATAATCATATTATGAAAAGTCAATTGTCACAAGTACAACTTATTAAAATAAATGGATTTGAGCATACCACTGATTTGATTTTTACCTCTCTTTTGCCATTTAAAAACAAAAAAATTGTAGAGCGAATTAATGACACATTGATAAACTTTAAGATTTACTCAGATACCTTAGAGCGACTATTTCATCAAGATATTGAGCACTTAAAAGTTGAGATCGTCTATCCTGTTTCTGGTAAGAAACACTTGTCCTTTAACTATTTGGATGTAAAAGCAAAAGGTATTGAGTTAAACCTAAACACACTAGATAAAAATGTAATAGGTGTCAATTTTAATTTTGAGCTTATGCCCAATAAGTATAATATTTGTTGGTGCGATATATTAAGGAAGAAGTATAGGATGACAATACGGTTGCCTGAAAAATAATTATGAATTGTCAATACAATCCCATACTGATAATCAAACATAACATCGGGTAGCCTCTTGTCTCAGATTTGATCCTATATAGTCAAAAGATCAATTTCCAAGAAGAAAAGCTTCATTTCCGCTTATGGAAACCCTTAGCCCTCAGGAAATGCCTTACTTTCGCTGTATAAATGTTGCGCCGTCTGGAAATGCCAAACATTCTTCGCATGAAACGCTCAGCCGTCAGGAAATGCCTTACTTTTTGACAAAGTGGCATATTTCAGTCAGGAAATGCGCTACTTTCGTTGATGAAACGCTGCGCCGGCAAGAAATGCGCTACTTTTTGACAAAGTGGCATATTTCCTTTAGGAAATGCCCAACTTCCGTTGTTTGAAACGCCTAGCCGTCGTGAACCCTTGGTTATATCTTGGCAAGTGAAACCTAAGCTTAACGGTAGACCTAAAAAGAAAACTAGATCGGGTAAAAGAAAATAGAAACAAATTGATAAATTTGACGGGTTATAGGAAGTTTTAGAGGCTCCCGAAATAGACAAAATAAATAATATTTATAAATGAAGAATACGATTATACTCTTTAGTTTTTTGATTGCAGGTCCATTAATTGCACAAAACACACTGGAGCTGAAGCCGAGCTCATCCACAGTAAAGATCAACAAAGAAATCTACGGACATTTTTCGGAACATTTGGGAACATGCATCTATGAAGGGATCTATGTTGGCGAAAATTCTGAAATCCCCAACATTCGTGGCTATAGAAAGGATGTGATAGAGGCTTTTAAGGAATTAAAAGTGCCCGTATTGCGATGGCCGGGAGGTTGCTTTGCAGATACGTACCATTGGAAAGACGGAATTGGCCCCAAGAAAGACCGCCCCTCGATAGTAAACGTTTTCTGGGGTGGAGTAACCGAAGATAATAGTTTCGGTACGCACGAGTTTTTAGACTTTTGCGAACTCATAGGCACGGAGCCTTATTTGAGTGTCAATGTGGGTTCGGGTACGGTACAGGAAGCTGTGGAATGGGTTGAGTATGTTACTTCGAGTAACAAGAGTCCCATGACTGATCTGCGTAAGAAAAACGGCCGTGAGAAACCTTGGAATGTTAAATTCTGGGGCATTGGAAACGAAAACTGGGGCTGTGGGGGAGATATGGCTCCTGATTACTATGCCAATGTGTATAGAAACTATGCATCTTATATACGTGGCAACAATTTTCAAAAAGTAATCTGTGGTCCTCCTGGTGGCGATACGCTGTGGACAGAGGGAATTCTCAAAGGGTTAAAGGGGAAGACAGATCTTGCACAGGGACTTTCTTTGCACTATTATACATTGCCAACCGGCGATTGGGGCAGCAAAGGTTCATCCACGGAATTTGGGGAGGATATGTGGTTTGCCACCTTGCGCAATACCATGCAGGTAGAAAGTCACATCAAGCAACATCTAAGCATCATGGACAAATATGACCCAGCAAGAAAGATGAAATTGATTGTGGATGAATGGGGTACTTGGTACGATAAGTTGCCTGGAACCAAGGATGGCTTTCTACAACAACAAAATACAGTAAGAGACGCTTTGGTGGCGGGTATTAATCTCAATATTTTTAACAATCATGCCGACAGGATAAGTATGGCAAACATCGCTCAGATTGTGAACGTACTTCAATCGGTGATTTTGACCAAAGGTTCTCAAATGGTTAAAACACCTACTTACCATATATTTAAAATGTACAATGTTCATCAAGATGCCACTCAGATCCCTATAAACTTTGCAACAGAAAACTATATATATAAGGCTGAGTCTATTCCGGCTTTAACCGCCTCCGCCTCAGAAAAGGACGGCATCATCAGTATTACGATTACCAATTCTAATCCCCACAAAGCAATTGCTCTTGACTGTAAGGTCGGAAAGGATCTTAAAATAATTGGCGGAAAAATAGTTACAGGTAAGGCAATTACAGACTTTAACGAATTTGGTAAAGAGGAGAAAGTTTATCTTTCAGATTTTAAACTGGGGAAAATAAAGGATGGAGCCTTGAAAATCGAAGTTCCTGCGCATTCCGTAACCTTGGTGCAGTTGCAAAAGTGATTGTGGGGTAGTGGTTTGTGAATTTATGATGAGATTAGACACCTGACATAAATGATGGTGGGCTTGTGCCTGCACCAATATATCCTCACTAATCACAGGTCACCACTACGTGGTTTATGTTCATGGTCACCGTGTCGTTTCTACAAACAGGACGCCCTTACAGGGCTGAGGTGAGTCATGGATAGCTCCATGGGAGCGATCTGTTTGTAGCAGAAGAATGCAATCC
>CAMFLX010000393.1 GCA_945957555.1 uncultured Cytophagales bacterium | reverse complement strand
CTTTAATCGCTTTAATTGCCTTTATTAAATTGGATTTTCCAGAAGCATTAGCACCATAAATGGCTGAAAACTTAAGAATGTTGAATTTTGATTTCTTAATCTTGTGTGTTTTGTGCCTAGTTATTTTAGTGGATGTAGTAAGATTGAATTCCGTAACATCCTTGAAGGACAAAAAATTTTTGACAACAATCCTAATTAACATTTTATATTGTATTTCGTAAATATTTTACAAAATAAGTGCTATTTGGGGTAATTCCAATTATTCGTATCCTGTATTAAACAAAAATCTTCAACTCCTGTTGCGATATGATAATAGTCGTATAGGTTTTACTTTCTTGTTAATGAGATGTTAATGCCTCAAAAAGCTTTTTGTGCTCGTGAATTTATACTTATATTAGCACGATCAAACAATTCTCATTTATAATATTATGTCGTCAAACAGACTGATTTGGGTGTTACGCGTTCTCGTTGCACTGCTATTTGTGGCTTCAGCCCTTATGAAATTATTCCCCATTCAAGCATTTGAAAAACAATTGGTGGATCTAGGTATTGTCAATTGGTGCTTGGCACCTCCCTTGGCGCGAGGCATCATCGCCTTTGAGCTTTTCCTTGGCTTTAGCTTTTTACAAAATCATTTCTTTAAGAAATTCATCATGCCCCTAACCGTGGGTATGCTCGTAGCGTTTATCATCCACTTGAGTATTCAGATCATACAGACCGGCAATACGGGCAACTGTGGCTGTATGGGCCAGGTAATCCCGATGACACCGCTCGAGGCGATCATCAAGAATGTGATCACTATTGGCATCATCGGTTTCATTTATTTTAATTCTCCTAGAAAAGAGGGAAGCCTCCATCGCTACCCGCTGTTGATATTAGTCGGTTCGGTACTTGTTATATTCTTAACTTATAAGATGGACTGCTGCTGCGATGAAAAGCCTGTCAACATTCCTGTGGGGGTAGTTACGCAGCCTATTCAGAACACTATAGATACTGCTGCTATTGCTGAGACTGTAAAAACAACCAAAGACACTGCAAGTAAAACAGTGCTCAACTCTAAAGACAAGACCAAAAACACGACGACTCCTAAAGAAGTAGTTACGGTGCCCAAAGATACGGTTAAAGTCCAAGAGCCGACAATGGCAAGGGTAGTATCGGAGTTTGCTCCTTACACGCAGTTTAGCGATGGCAAAGTGGTAAACTTGGATGCGGGCAAAAACATAGTATGTGTGTTCAACACTACTTGTGACCACTGTATGGAAACGGCCAAGGGTATCTGCGAAGCTTCAAAAATGGCTAAACTACCTCCCATCCGCATCTTGTTTTGGAGTGAAATGGATGCCAAAGGCGAGGCTTTGGATAAGGAAATAGCAGCTTTCTTCAAGTTTACGGGCTGTAGCCACCCCTACACGGTAGTGAACGTAAGCACTTTCTTTAGAATGTTAGGCAAGGCACCTTCTCCGCCACGTGTAGCGGTACTTAACGAGGGTAATATCTTAGGTGATTTCTCTTCCTTGAATTTCAGCAAAGAGGCACTGATCAAGGCTGCAAAATAATTGATGAATGGCTCTGGAGATTGAAAGAAAATATTTGGTGGATCATGAAAAGTGGTCCACCTTAGACAAACCTAATGGGGAGATATACCGACAAGGCTACCTCCTTACCGAACCTGACAAAACGATACGCGTGCGCATGACCCCCGACAAGGCTTTCTTTACCATAAAGGGTAGCAACGTGGGTGCGGTGCGGCACGAGTTTGAATATGAGATCCCCATAGATGATGCGCAGGCCTTGCTGGATCAGTTTGCCGTGGCAGAGCTCTCCAAGCAGCGATTTAAAATAGAGAAAGCGGGAAAAATGTGGGAAGTAGACGTGTTTCACGGTAGCAACCACGGGCTCATCGTAGCAGAGATTGAGCTAGACCATGAGCATGAAGTGTTCGAGTTGCCCGATTGGATATTGGAGGAAGTGACTGGGCAAGAGCAATACTACAATTCTGCATTGAGCCAGAGGCCCTACAGTACTTGGTGACCTTTACTCTGATTTCTTACGGGAATATTTCCATCTCTTGTGCGACCAAAGCCAAGTATAAGGCTCCACAATGATTTCCTTTTCTAGTCTTCTGGTAAAGCTTTCTAGAATCTCGTTGTCGGCGGTGGCTTTAGGATTTTCAAACATTAGTTCAGGGAAGACTTCATAATAGCCCCTTTTCACCCTTTTGATGTTCATATATACCACAGGGTAGTTAAACTTCTTAGCGATTTTCTCAGGACCAGTAAATACTGCGGTGTCTTGGTTCATAAAGTTGGTCCAGTACGCAGACTCTTGAGATGCCGCCTGATCGGCGATAAATGCCGTGGCAGTAACCTCATTTCTAAACGACACCATATCCCTAAGTGTACTGTTTACAGGAGTGATCCTGGTACCAAACTTGGTACGCGTTCTGCGCATCATGTTTTCAAAATAAGGATTGGACAGTGGCCTATAGATCACCACCAATTGGTATTTAGAATGTAGTGTAAAGCCTGGCCCAGCCCATTCCCAGTTGCCATAGTGTCCCATCACTACTATGATACTTTTATGTTCTGCATGCAGGGCATCGAGCCATGGGGTATTATGAAAAACACATCTTTCCCGAGCCTCTTTCTCGGTCATCGTAAGCGTTTTGATCGTCTCGAAAATAAGATCGCAGAGGTATGCGTAAAACTTCCTGTAGATCGCATCTATCTCTTGGGGAGATTTATCAGGATATGAGTTTTTAAGATTCTGCAGCACCACCGCCTTGCGGTAACCGATGAGGTCGCGCATGATGAAACAGGTAACTGTAGAAAAGGCATACAAAAGTGGAAATGGCAATACCGCTATGAAATAAATAAACGGTAATGTGATGTAGTAAACGAGTGCACCCATAGTGCTGCAAAAATAAACAAAATTTAGAATAGAGGACTATGTCGCAAGGTCTTTACCTAATTAACCTCAATTCGGGATAAGGGAAAACGTGTATTTCTTATATCTTTTTGTTTATGAGCATTTTAATTTAACAATATCTGTTTAAATACAT
>CAMFLX010000392.1 GCA_945957555.1 uncultured Cytophagales bacterium | reverse complement strand
TTATTAACTCATAAAAACATTTCAAATCTCAACGGTATCCTGCCTAAGGATATTGTAGTAAACCAGATTTACAATGTCCCTGATCACGCATCGGCTAGATTTGATGCGCAATCAAGATCTTATGAATACTATATCAGCAAAAGACTTAATCCCTTTAAACTGGAGACATCTTATTTTTTCCCTAGAGCTCTCAATATTCCGTTGATGAACAGTACAACGGAGCTGCTCCAAAAGCATACAGATTTTCAATGCTTCAGTAAGTCTCGCACAGAAGTAGAGCATTTCAACTGTACCATCACTCATTCACAATTTGTCGAAACAGAAACTGAAATCATTTTTCACATTACTGCGAATAGATTTTTGCGAGGTATGGTAAGAGCCATTGTAGGGACATTGATAGAAGTGGGCACTGGTAAGCTTTCTAAAGAAGATTTCGAAGCCATTATCTACAGTAAAGATCGGAAGAAAGCAAGCTGGGCGGCGCCTCCCCAAGGATTATTTCTTTGTGACGTACTATACCCCGAAAACTTTTTAAAACCCTTATAAAATGAAATGAGCCGATTTTTACAATCGGCTCATTTCATTTTATGATATTTGAGAGCTTATTATTTCTTGGATGAGTGAATAGAATGAAGACATCCAAACTTCTCAACAAAATAATCATCTAATTCATCTGCCTTCTTAAACAATCCTGTTATGTTAGAACTGATTTCTTTTTGGCGAGAAGAAAACACATCAGAAATGTGTACCCTATAAGAAACATAAATTTCTTTTTGATAAACCCCTAATTGATAGACGCCCACGTCCAATGACAAAAGCTCTTCTAAAAGTTTATCCATATTCTGATTTGGCAATTGATTTATAGGGGATGTTGCATATAAATAGTTCTTATTATACACAAAAAGCCTCACTAATGATGAACCAATATGAAACTCCCAAAACTCATTACCTTGTCTAGTTAGTACTGGATCTATACCCAAGCCCGCGATCGCTCCTTCACAAAAATGGCCGAGATCAGAAAGTGGTGGCTCTTGAAAATATTTTGTATCAATATGTTGTCCACAGTTGTTACAATATTCTGATTCATCAGAGATCAGTGCCGAACAAGAATCACAAACTAAATTAAAGGCATCAGCTTTTGCTGAAATAAGAGCCTCAAACTCATCCACCAACTTACCTATGGGTACTCCGAAACCCATATTATCAGCATTATTAAATTTACAGGTAGTTATACCCACTACTTTACCCGCTTCATTAAGCATGGGACCTCCACTATTACCAGGATTAATAGCGGCATCGGTCTGTATGTAGCTCCTGCCTTCCATTAACTGGCTAGAGGCACTCACGACACCCTCTGTGACAGTGAATGGCATACCAAAGGGAAAACCGGCCACATAAATTTTATCACCTTGCTTCAGCACTTCTTGATGTAAATCGAGTTGAGGCAAATCAAATATTTCTTGAGTCCTTAGAAAAGCCACATCTTCGTGAGGATTAGCCAAGAGCACGTGTGCTAGATACCTCTTACCGTGCATGTCTTGTATAGAAACTTTCTTATAACTATCAACCACATGATAGTTGGTGACTACAATATTTTTATCCTTTAAATAAAAACCAGTACCAGAACCAGCAGCGGTACTTACTTTAAATATATTGGGTTCAAATTGACGAATCATGGAAATAATTATTAATTGTTAAAGTTTGTATTGGATATAGTTTGTAAACCACTAAGAAGAATTCCCGAAGCTTCTTGCCATGTTTTGCCAGCAGCTTGGTTTAAAGCATCTAACAAGATATCGTTTACGGCTTTGTCCATGTTATTCTGATAAAACAAATCATAAATCAAATACAAAGACTCGATAGCGGAACCAATGTAATTCTTTTCATCATGATACTTCTTCACTTGAGTTACACTCCCCTCTATGTTTTTCTTAACTTGCTCGCCACTGGTACGCCATTTTTCTGGCACAAAGGTCTCAGACTGATACAAGTTCTTTGCGAAGGAATCTTTGCCCATTTCCAAAAGCTGTTGTAAAAATTTACGTCCGTTTGCCAATCGCTCGTTAAAGTTTGCATTACCGTTCCCCAATTCCCCAACAACTCTCTCTATCTCGTTCTTAAGATGTCCCTGAGCTTGAATGCATAAATCAATACGCTTGAGTGCTATAATGATAAAATCTAAAGAACTACCATACCATCTCTGGGAGTCAAAATACACTAAATACTCTTGTGTCTCTTTAATAATATCTGTAGTCTGGGTCCATGCCAAGTCTACTTCTGCAGACGAAGCATACGTAACTTTAGGTTCTACAATATTTTTTGATTTAAACTTTTCTTTAAATTCGTCATCATATCGATCTGCAGTTTGACAAATCTCTTTAAAGACATAATATGTTTTATATGGCTCACTCGTATCCAAAGTACTGTGATAGTGAAAACTAAGCTTGTTCGAAACCAGCTTGATTTGAGCTAGTGTAAGTGGATGAAAATTAAGCTCTGCCACTTTTCGCATAAGTGGTACCCGAATGGCTTCGGAGATATCCACCACAGGACAAGTGACCTCTAACCTATCATTTTTCAATGCGATATTCACAACCACAGAACCATGGGGTACATTGAATTCCGTTTGTGTATTGTTTGACCATTTTGACCTAATCTGTGGATTTATATAATCCAATAGCGTGTAAAACGAATCTTGGTAACGTTTTTCGTCCCAAGCTTTGGTTACGTTGTTCCACATAGAAGTGTCCAAATGCCCCTGTAGGTCTCCCCACAAATTCTTAAAAAATTTCGGAGTTTGATTCATAGTAATCTTTTACGAGTTAAATATTTATGACAATATGAATCAAACTTAATAAAGTTTTTGTATAAATAAAACGGACTTTGGAATTAATTTTATATAAATTTTTCTCCGCAAAATACAAGTAACAAATGGACTGAAAAAGAGAATAATGAACCAAAGTTCGATGGATTAAGTCTGAAAATCCAGTTTTGGTCTGAGAGTTTGGTTGAATTGACTAAAAAATCGAGGAATGGAAAGAAAGTTCGACAGCTGTCTCTTATACACATC
>CAMFLX010000391.1 GCA_945957555.1 uncultured Cytophagales bacterium | reverse complement strand
AATTTGAGGTAGCATTTTGTCGCAGTAAATTTCTAATGCTTATTCTGGGTTTAATCGGGCAAGATCTGCCAGCGTGTCAAGGTTGTACTTGTGTGTTTCTCATGGCGGAATCTGCGACTTTCAGTTATCGGTTAGCGGTTCGCAGTTTAGAGTAATTCATACATCAATTAAAATATTCAAACTTATAATTCCAGCGCAGCTAGTGGCGGGAACTGTACCATACAACAACATTTCATGCTATTCGTATAGCATTACAGATCTGTGTGATTTATGAAATATCCATCATTGTTTTTTTTGTGTTCTCTATGCAGTTCACTGTTTTCTCAGCAAGTAGACTTAACACTGACCGCATACGATAGCCAAGGCAAACCCATGCCGAGCATCGCCGTCAATTTCATAGAAACGGAAACAAGGGAGCTCGTCACCGTCAAAACCAATGCCGAAGGCAAGTTGCATGTCGTTTTGAAAAAAGGGAAACTATGGCAGATAAATGTCCTCAAGATTGTGGATAACCACATGTGGCAAGTAGTAATCCCACAAATACCAGGTGCGGTATCTACCCAAAGTAGGGTCATTACTTATGATTATACAAAATGGCTCAGGGAAAACAGGCCTTACGTAAATAGAAAACTACTTGATTTGAAAACGGAGCATGTGAAGAACCAAAACAAGGCTCCGACTACGGGTTTTGGGCAAGTGCGACTGATGGTACGTAAGAACGACAAGAAACCACTGGCGCAATACCCGGTGGCCATTACTTGCTATAAATTGTTGAAGACCTATGCAACAGCGACAAACCTTAATGGGGAGGCCTTTTTTACGGTGCCTATTGATAACGAATATCAAGTAGATATAGGAGAGTTTGAAAATTTTACCTATGCCGATTTGCCAAACAGATCAGGCATGGTGCTAGAAAAGGCCATTACATTCGAACCCTGTACCTTTCATGAAACCATAAAAGGTGATACCCTGGTGCAAGATTTTAGTAGTATTCCCCAACCATGTACAAGGCGAAATATCCTAACTTTGACCGTGAAAGTAACAGGGGGAGGTCCTTACGCCAATAAGGTGATAGGTGTCAAACAAGTGGAGACTGGTAAAATATACCAAAGTAAAACCAATGGAGAAGGCATCGCCATCTTAGCCTTGCCTTTTGGGTATCATTATGAATATGAGGATGGAGAAGAAGATCTGTTGGCAAGGAAGATCCAGGTTGATGATCTGACAAGGGCTTTTGGAAGAAGTATTTCCAGTAAAACCATCACTATTAGTCCAAAGAAGCAAAAGAGGGCTACAAAAGTCAAATTGTTCATACCAGAAAAGGATTCCATGATTTACAAGCATTTTGCCAATAATAAGGTAAAAATTACCGATTTCAGAAAGCCATCGGGTAACCTAGTTTCTGGGAGCTATGTCCTCTATGTGGACCCTGACAATGGAGTGGGCATCGCGTCTGGATTGTTGATGACCACAGGTACTGTTCAAGAAGCCATTGGGCCTAACGATTTCCCCAATGCCTCCTATGCTAGGAATTGGATGCCTTGTTCTGAAACTGATTTGGACAAAATGAATCAAACCCACGATGGGAATTTCTTTGATGCATGTATACTTGAGATAGACATAGTGCCTACCACAAACACCTTGGTGCTAGAATACCTGTTGGGCTCAGAGGAATATGAGGAGTATTTGGAGTTTGATGACTCCTTTGGAATCTTTTTGGGTGAAAAAGGCGCACAAAGCTTGAGTATGGTTTCCAGTGTGTCAGGTGCATCCTCGAAAATATCAGTTTCTTCCATAAACCCTGCGGTTCATAATGACCTATATAGGGCAAACGCCACACCAGACACCAAGCTTTATAAAACCTGGCAATATGATGGCTTCACCCAGAAATTTGTTACTAAGGTGAATGTGGAAAAGGGCAAGACTTATACATTAAAGCTGATCATTGCTGATTATCACGATAGCATATATGATTCTGGTGCTTTTGTGGATTTCAAATGTGAATAAGGCCCTAATATCTTGTCATGGTACTCTGGCCACAAAAGGAGTCCATCACTATTTCCGAGTCTAG
Source organism: uncultured Cytophagales bacterium (assembly GCA_945957555.1). GTDB lineage: Bacteria > Bacteroidota > Bacteroidia > Cytophagales > UBA9547 > CAMFLX01. The sequence continues at coordinate 1,034 of CAMFLX010000391.1, read as the reverse complement.
GGAATATGGGGGCTAAGGAGTATATTTGTCAACTACCAGATTTACATAGCACATGACAATTCTTTATTTACGCAATTTGATCCTTGCTCTATTATTTGGGTATGCTTTTGCAGTAGCCCAAACGCAAACGGTGATCATTGTTACTCCCAAAATCAATAAAGACAGCCTTCTACAGTTGTCCATTGCACACACTCGGTTCATGACACGCGTAGAAATCGGACTTGGCTTTACGCACTTTGATCTCAGCGGTGTACAATGGGCTAAAAACATCATGTCGAGCCAAAAGGATACAACATCTTTCGCATCTCAAAGCAACCCTTTCAGCTTTAGCATGGGTTGTACATTCCCTATTAAAAAATTCAATAAAACTACTGCTCTGGGCATGAACGTTTCTCTACTCTCGGCGGTAGGGCGCAATACCAGTTTGTCACTCCCTGTATTATTCACCCTTAAAAAAGGAGGAGATGCTACCATATATGAAAACCACAAGAAAGTTGGTATGGGTCTAGGCCTAGGGGCTCAAGCAGGCTTCTATTACTTTTCTGGAACTGGGCACAACATGTTTGGCACATCTTACCTAAGACCAGCCTATATGTTGGAACTCAACTTTACCCCCAAGATAGGGCTTATCAAACTCAGATGCATCGGCAACATTGGGGCTTATAAAGGATCAAAACCGTACAAAGACGAATTCAATGTTGACTTCTACGGTACCTACAAAGTCAAAGGTACGGTAACGTTCCTTTTTGTAATGACACCCTTCTGGGCCATACAAAAACATCTCACCAGGATCTACCGCAAAATTCCCATTCAATAAACAAATCCCAAAGTTTGAGTGATTTTGTAGGTTTCAAACCTGTGTTATTATCACTTCATGGATTGTTGTATTCTTTGAACCCAGAATAATCATTAGAAATTTACTGCGACAAAATGCTACCTCAAATTCATTTCGATACTCGTTTTTCTTCATTCAAGCTAACATTACTAGCTTTTCGTTCAGAAAAACTCCGTGCCTCATGACTTTTTCCTATCAT
>CAMFLX010000390.1 GCA_945957555.1 uncultured Cytophagales bacterium | reverse complement strand
AATTATACCATACTGTCTTTTACCTTTGGTCCAATTTATATTCTACATCCAATCACCATTTCGCTTGGGGCAAAGGGTGTACAGTTTTATGGATTTAGAGTCTGTTCTTCATTTTCTGAGGAGCCAACAGTTGGTGAAGCAGAATATACCCTAGCTCCTAGACATTTCAAGGATGTAAATGGTGATATGGTAGGACCTGCAACTGGTTTTAAGTTGACGCTTGAAATGCTTAGAAGAAAAGCAGATTCTGCCCTTGTGTGGTATGAGGATTTTAGAGATGATAACCCTCTCCCCCAAAGCTACTGGACAACATTATCAGGCGAATGGAGTGTTTGGCAAGATACAAGCAGTTCGATGAATAGACCCTATTCCCAACTGGAGGGTAAGGGGCAGTTAGCATGGAACTACAACAATTTTTCAGATATCCATTTAAGGGCGCAGATTATTTTTCCTGAGACCTTTAGTGGCAAGGCAGGTGTTTTTATTGGAACGATTTATTGTTACTTTAATTATGATAGCCAGCGTATTGAACTGTATGAAGGTTCTACTTTAAAAGGTAGTTATGCCACCAGCTTTTCAAAAACATCGGCCGCAAACATTCGATCGAATCCAAGCTTTTACACTCTAGAAATTCGAAAGCGTGGCAATCAAGTGCGGGTCTATTCCTCTGCATCTAATACACTGCGCTTTACAGCCACTTGCTCGGATGTGACAGGGTATGCAGGTATTCGTTCGGATAATAAAGTCCATTGCCAGTTGCTTCGCTTAGGCGATGCTTGGACCTATGAGCCTTATGAACGCTTTGACGTGCTTATGCCCGATGGAACATTTAAAACTTATGGTCGGCTATCAAGAAGTAACTGTTCTTGGGATGATGAGTTTCAAGTGTTTACTTTAACAGCAGACCTTGAGGAATCAGCCACAAGAAGTGAAAGCATCTCCCTAGATTATGATTTTTTTCATTCAGATATGATGCCGTCCATTCAGTGCGGAAATGACTACAGTGTCACCATCATTCCAAGGGATATCAACATCTGGATATCTCGTCTTTTCTTAGGTGATGGTGACGGATTTTCCATTCTTTATTATCAAGATGTAGATAGTCTTGTGTACTGGGCAAATGAAGCAGCTTATCGGTGGAAACTTCGAGGCATGTGTATGTGGTCACTAGGGCAGGAGGATTTAAGGCTCTGGGAGTGGCTACCAAAGCAAATAGAGTAATCAAAGGAACATCTGCAAAAGTAGGTGTTCTTTTTATTTCAACAAAAGGAGGATTTTTAAATGAAAGAAATATGGAACTGGATCCAAGTTGTGATAACAGCAATCGGTGGATTCTTCGGATGGTTTTTAGGAGGAGCAGACGGATTTTTATATGCGCTACTAGTCTTTGTAGTCATCGACTATCTAACAGGTGTCTTATGTGCAATTGCTGATAGGTCTTTATCAAGCGAAGTGGGATTTATCGGAATCAGCCGTAAAGTGCTGATTTTTGTTTTAGTGGGTGTAGCCAATATTTTAGACGTTTATGTGATTGGTGATGGGAGCGTACTAAGAACAGCGATTGTTTTCTTCTACTTATCGAATGAGGGGATTTCGCTGTTAGAAAATTCAGCTCACCTTGGACTACCTATCCCAGAAAAACTAAAAGATGTATTAAAGCAGCTCCATAAAAAGAACGAGGAGGAATAATCATGAAAAATAAAGGAATTGATATTAGTACGTGGCAAAAACCAAGTCAGATTAACTATGACCAACTTGCAAAAGAAGTTGATTTTGTCATCCTTCGAGCAGGATATACGGGCCACGGTACAGGAGTAAGTTTGCACAAGGATGATGCCTTTGAACAACACTACAAAGCCTTTCACGAGAGAGGTATTCCTATCGGTGTTTACTGGTACAGCTGTGCGAATACTAATGCCAAAGGCGTAGCAGAAGCGAAGAAATGCCTTGAAATTATCAAAGGCAAGACCATCTCTTATCCCGTTTTTATTGATACAGAGGATAATTATCACCAGCGACCAAGTGGCAAGAAAGCTATTACCGATGCTTTAGTAGGCTTTTGTGAAACCATAGAAAATGCTGGCTATTATGCCGGTATCTATGCGTCTAGTTCTTGGTTTCAAGATTTAACAGAACTGGATCGTCTAGCACCTTATGATTTCTGGGTCGCTCAGTGGTCTAATGAAGAACCGACACTTCGTCATGGTATCTGGCAGTACTCAAGCAAAGGTAAACTAAGTGGTTACTCAGGAAACTTAGACATGAACTATGCCTATAAAGATTACAAAGCGATTATCCGAAGTGCAGGGCTTAATCATCTTGGTAAAGAAGAAAATATACCTGCTCCTACAGAAAAGAAATCGATCGAGACGCTGGCCAAGGAAGTCATTCAAGGCTTGTGGGGTAATGGTGAAGAACGAAAGAAACGCTTAACGGATGCAGGCTATGATTATGTGGCGGTGCAGTCAAAGGTTAATGAAATACTATCTAGTAAAAAGTCGATTGATACCATCGCAAAGGAAGTTATTCGTGGTGATTGGGGTAACGGACAAGAACGAAAAAACAAACTGACAAAAGCCGGTTATGACTATATTTCAGTACAAAAAAGGGTCAATGAACTCTTGAAATAAGAAGTATCAAAAATGCTTATTGTACACTTTGCATATATTGAAAGTGACTAGAAATAAACTCAAAAATTCTATTTAATCTCAAAAAGAAAACCTGTGAAATCAATCTTTGTTATGGACTGATTTCACAGGTTTTAAATTATTTAGGGTTTATTTCCTAGTCCCAACCAATGAAATCAGTGAGTTTATAACCACGTTCTTCAAGCTCTATCCTACAGCGACAGCCAGTGAACTTTCCTACTATGTGAATGACGGGATATTAAAACCAATCGGAAAAGAGTACATCTTTCAAGAACTGGTAAATCCTATTCACAATCGTAAGGATAATCAAGTCACGGTATCGCTGACAGTGGAGTATATCGACCAGCAGACCAAAGCAACGCAGGTATCTCAATTTGATTTGGTACTTGAAAAGAACGGGAGTAATTGGAAGATTATAGAATAACAAATATTGGTACATTATTACAGCTATTTTGTAATCA
>CAMFLX010000389.1 GCA_945957555.1 uncultured Cytophagales bacterium | reverse complement strand
GATCACCAAACAGATTTTCGACAGAGCCTCTAAGATTTTTTTTGTTTCACAGGGTAATTTGAATATTGCCAAACGTCATCTTTATAGTCACCTTAACAATGCCGTGGTGGTTAGAAATCCTGTTAACATTCTAAATACCGAAGTTGTGGCATATCCCAAAACCAATGTCATACATTTTGCTAATATTGGAAGATATACCATCAACTATAAAGGTCAGGATATATTGTTTGAAGTATTTTCATCAGAAAAATGGAAATCCCGCGAATGGCAATTACATTTGTATGGTGAAGGACCGGATGAAAAATATTTAAGAGAATTATCCAAATTCTATCAATTAGACTCTAGAATTATATTTGAGGGTTATGTCAATGATATTAGAAATGTATGGGCTAATAATCACATTTTATTGATGCCTTCAATAGGAGAAGGTACACCACTTGCTATGGTAGAAGCTATGATTTGTGGACGTCCATGCGTTATGACAGATGTTGCGGGCCATAGGGAATGGGTAAATGAGGGCATAAATGGTTTTATAGCAGAATCACCAAGTGTGAGATATTTCGATGCAGCACTTGAGCGTGCTTGGAATAAAAGACAAGATTGGTATCAAATGGGGCTCAATGCTCATGAAACGGCTATAAAACAGTATGACCCTCATTGTGGAGAAACCATACTAAAATATTTACATGATCACCTCTAAAATACTACTCATTGTACCGATTCCGAAGTAAAAAAAATAATTAGAGACTATGGGAAATTGTAGTATTAACACAAAAATAAAAAACTAAAAAGAATTAAATTTGACTGAGACGCCTCTCATATCTATTATCATGCCTGCATACAATGCAGCACTATACATAAATGAATCAATTGATAGTGTTCGTTCCCAATCGTACAAAGAGTGGGAACTTGTTGTTGTAGATGACGGCTCTACCGATAATACCGCAGAGCTTGTAAAGAGATTATCCCTTTTAGATGCTAGGATTAAATATTACTACCAAGAAAATGGACGTCAAGGTAAAGCAAGAAACTTAGGACTCAAATATTCAAAAGGAGATTTTATAGCTTTTTTGGATGCTGACGATGTATGGTCACCGAGCAAGCTCGATGAGCAAATCAGATTAATTGATGAAAAATCAGTAGATTTGGTATTTGGTAATGCTTACAAATTTGAAACTTCAAGCAATCTTGAGTCAAAAGAATTATTAAATGAAATTGAAGAAGGTTTTTATGTCGGTACTGTTGCTTTAGAAAAGTTCTATGATTTTAATAGAATCCCTATTTTAACCGTTCTTGCCACGAAGGATTCAATTGTTAAAGTAAATGGGTTTTCTGAAAATTTAGAGATTCAAAATGCTGAAGATTATCATTTATGGATGAAGCTCTTACAAGCGGGTTATAGGTTTTATGGTAATAGTTCCGTAGTATCTGGATACAGAGTACACGGAACTTCCGCTACTAGCAGTGCGCCATCAGTTCCTATACAGTCTCTATTGGCTGTATATGATATACTAAAAGTATCTTCAAATTCAGAAAAACTACTACGTAAATATAATTGGCAGAGGTTATTGCATGCTTTAAACCAAATAGATATTTCCAGTGATAATTTTATAATCGAATATAAAAAAGTTTTGATTGCAGGTGGGTATAAATCATTAAGTAAATTAATAGGTCCATTGTCAATAGTTTGTAATAAAAAACAGATAAACTATTTGTTAAACGATTATTTAACTAAAGGTAAAAATCAAACATTGCTTGAATATGTAATATTGAAATGCAAAATTTTCTTTAAGCGAAGTTTATTGTTTTATAAAAAATAAAGATGTCTAAATTAAAAACATTAATAACACTTTTTAGAGGGTGTTTAATTCCGCCCTTTCCAATTTTACGGTTTCATTTGAAATTGAGAAATCAACGAAGGAAGCTCCAAAATATTTCCCTAAATAATATTGATATTCTTTTTTTCTTTCCTTTTTATCAAGTAGGAGGTGGGGAAAGAGTGAATGCAGATATTCTTAAAGTATTACCAGAATTTAGAAAGGCTATCGTATTTACTGATATTTCAAAAAATGATACTTTTCTCAGTGAGTTTAAGAATAATTCAGATATAATATTTGATATTAATGATTTTTCATTGATAAAAGAGGAATTTAACATAAGATTGTTAGATGAAATTCAAGTTCATAAAAAACGGTTAAAATTTATTTTAGGAACAAATTCATATCATTTTTATCAATTGTTACCTAGATTGTTTCCTTTAGCAAAATGTTACGATTTAGTGCATGCTTTTTATAAACCAGATTTGGGTCCTGAAGACTTTAGCTTACCTTATGTAGAAATGTTATCTAAGCGCATCCTTGTAAATAAAAAGGTTCAATCTGATTTTAAAGAATTTTATAAACTCCATGGTGTTGATGATGCGATGAATGACAGATTTGTAGTCATTTACAACTGTATAGATACGAGTTCAACATTTATTACTAGACCACATTCGAAAGATATAAAAGTTACCTTTATTGGTAGAGGGTGTGAGGAAAAAAGGATCCATATAGTTGGAAAAGTTGCAAGTAAAACCAAAGAATCTCAAAAATCTATAGAGTTTAGTTTTGTAGGGGGAGATGTTGAAAAATATATTTTCAATATTGATAGATCAAATTGCAATATCATAGGAGAACTACCTGCCAAAGAAGTAAATAATCATTTAAAATGTGTTGATATTCTCTTAATTACATCATACAGGGAAGGCTTTCCTATGGTAATTATGGAAGCCATGATTAATGGCGTCATTGTAATTTCAACAAATGTCGGTGGGATTTCGGAACATATCGTTCATGGGGAGAATGGTTTTTTAGTTAATTCTGGAAGTGAAGATCAAATTGTTGAAGACATGAGTAAACTGATAATTCAATTGAACGGTGATGCAAATTTAAGATATAAAATTTCTCAAAATGCACATTACTACGCTAAACAAAATTTTACTTTTGAGCGATTTAAAAATGAATATAGATCTTTATTATTAAATGAATAAGCTAAGATGGGATTAGAAACTGATAAAACTTCTATATTAATTGTAGTTGATTCGTTATATGACGGTGGTGCAGAAACTGTCTCTTATACACATCTCCGAGCCCACGAGACGAAGAGGAATCAC
>CAMFLX010000388.1 GCA_945957555.1 uncultured Cytophagales bacterium | reverse complement strand
TGAGGTAGCATTTTGTCGCAGTAAATTTCTAATGATTATTCTGGGTTTAAACATCATTTACATGCAGTATCTATTTTTTATCATCGATGCCTTTAAGGCTATACCCTTGGAACAAGTGCTGGGCGCAGTGTTTTTAACTGCGCTTTTACTGGAATGGATGGGCTCCATACTCAAGAACAAAAAAATATACGATGGGAGGGACAGCCTGAACAATATATTCATTGGCCTCATTTCCTTTTTGTTCGATTTCCTTTTTTCGCTGGCATCTTACGCGATATTACTATTTATATATCGCCATGCACGTTTGTTTACAGTGAATGTCGGTGAAACGGCCTCGTTTGTGTTGTTATTGGTCTTGGTGGATTTTGAGGAATACTGGTTTCATAGGTTGAGTCATCACATCAATATCCTGTGGAAGGCTCATCTAGTACATCACCAAAGTACAAAGTTTAACCTCACCGTAGGCTTGCGTACTTCATTATTTGTACCTTTGTTCAATATCTTGTTTTATTTACCATTCCCCATCTTGGGTTTTCATCCAGACCAGATTCTTTTGGTGATAATGTTGCAGGGTGTGTATCAACTACTCTTGCATACAGAGTTAGTAAAGCACTTAGGTTTTTTAGAGAAGATCATTGTGACGCCTGCTGCACACAGGGTACACCACGGCCAAAATGAAATATACATGGATCGCAACTTTGGGAAGATGCTGATCATTTGGGATAGGCTCTTTGGTACCTATATCGCAGAGACAGAGCCTGTGGTATACGGTGTGAAAGGTGAAAGCGGGGATGAGCGACCTATAAAAGCTATCTTTATGCCCATATTAGACTTGTATCAGCGATGGAAACACGAGAAAGATAGGCAAAGAAGAAAGCAGATCGTATTTGGGAGCCCGAGGGAAAAATGAGCATTTGCTCATTGTTTTCATGCAACCATTATCCTTTCGATTCTGTCTGGGGACTTAAATGGTTGGCAACGGTTGTCAGGCCTAATTTGTTAAATAAACAATTGATCGTATTATGAAAAAATGTCTAACAGTAATCTTCTTTTTTTTAGTGTTCATGCAAGCACAAGCCATTAAGATTAAGGATGGAAGTGGTGTTCAAATTGGTATAGCGGATACTGCCTTTAACTATCTTCAGGGTGATTGGGTGCAAAGCTATCGATCCAATATCTATTTTATTCCCTTTTGTGAGACAGCGTGTTATCCGTATTTCAGTACATGTTATGCCGACTATTTCAAGTTTGAAGTAGACCCTGTAAAAATCAGTTATAAAAAGTTGAGCGACACCACAGGGGCTATCAGTAGGATCAAAGGTGCGAGATTTTATTCTGAAGAGCTAAACAAGGCTTTTTTAGATAAAGACAGTAACGTTGTAGATACGATCTTTTTGAAGAAACAGACCGATATGAAGTTTTGGGTGGTAGATCTTCTCAAAAGTAAATCAAATATTTTGTGGTATTTAAATTGGCAGATTGACCAAACACACTTTTATAATTTCTTTACTGAGAGTGCTAAAGTCATGTTTGAAAGAACCGCTTACAGAGGTCTTGGCAAATATATTACACAAAACGATTGGATGATTGATCCATGTTCGCGTTCCATGGCTGTAATATGTTTTGCGCTTCCTTACCCTGTTCATTTTTATTTAAAAAACGATACCCTCTATACTTTAGGTAATAAAGTTGGAACTTATGTATATGATACCCACAGTCACAGCTATCGCAGTGTTTTGGATAAAAATCTTGCATTGGGCTTGAGTAAGGATTCATCACAATTACAGATCTTACGTGCCGATACAGTCGTTGAATCTTATCCGAGAGCTTATAGGGCTGCCGTTCAGGATAAAAGTAAGTATTTAGGCACTTGGAAATCTACAACAAGTGGTAGATCGCTCAGTATAGAACAAATAGGCGATAGTTTGTATATGTCCAGCTATCCAGATCCTACTGAACGTGTCTTACAACAATTGCGTAAGGGAAATATCTATCTTGATCCTATCGCGGTAGCTTTTAATGCTGACATAAACCCAACCAACACACTTGACTATGCTTTCTTTGAGAGCAACGCAGATTGCACGCCTAGCTTTAGCAGATTCGTGGTGCAGAACAACGATACTGAGCTTTTGGAGCTATATACTGGTGAGGTTTATGTGAGGTCTGTTATTACAGGTGTCGACTACCAAATTATGCAAGAACAAGTACACTTAAAATCAAACCCAGTGGTTGGAGGTGTATTGAAAGTGTTGCCACAACAAAGTTATACTTACGAAATTTATCTTGTAGGCGGAGAAGCGCTCATGTCTGGGCAATGTAACAATGGCGAGATTGACGTTCATGGATTGAAACCAGCCACCTATGTATTGAAGCTGGTGTCGGACACATCTGTATTTGTTGAGAAGTTTGTAGTAAAAGAGTAAGTTGAATATTGAAATATAAAAGTAAAATGCCACAGCCGAAAGCTGTGGCATTTTACTTTTACGCCAGTCATTTTTTATTTAAAGAGTATACAAAGTCCCATCACAATTAAGAAGAAGGGCAACAGCGTTTTCCCGTATCTTGCAAAATGTTTTTTAAGGCGTTTATGCCTGACCAGATAGCGTGCAAAAAGGCACCAGAGTCCTGTCATTAAAATGAATATAAAGAGATATAGGTAGATGTTTTGTATATGAAGACCCGCAAATAAAGGTGTATATACCCCGATGTTGTCGCCCCCGTTTGCAAAGGTAACCATGGCCACACTAATGGGTTGCAAAGAGTGTGGATTCTTATCACTTAGGTCTTGTTCTCCATTTCTAGAATAATAGTGTTGATATAAATCTTTGAGACCGATGAATACAGGAATAATACCCAAGAAGCTGATATAACCAGGTGCAATGATATACCCTAGCGTGCTCGCACACAAACTGATGACCACAATACATAGGATCCCCAAGTATTGACTACCGACGATCTGTTTGGTCTTGTTGGGGTGTTTGGAGAAATATAAACTCAAAAGTAAGAGGTCATCAATATTGGTAATGGCAAACGTGGAGATGGCAAGTATTGTATTTGAGAAAAGATGATCCAATGACTTTAGCTATTATAAGGATGCAATATGATGAATAATTTTTCAATTATTTATTTTATTCAAATCGTGTAGTAGGGGCAAAGC
>CAMFLX010000387.1 GCA_945957555.1 uncultured Cytophagales bacterium | reverse complement strand
GAGTACCACCACATACTAAAATTGCACTAACCATACTGAGCTGAGATGATTTGACTTTTAAAATTTTATCTCAGACTACAACAGCCATGACGTGTGATGTAGTGAATTATTGTGGACTCAATATTGTGAGCTAATTGATTCGAAAAGAATGTAAATGATTTCATACCACTTTTTTGATTATGTGTCCAAATTTCTTTGGTAGGATGTAGCCCCATTATCTATAATGGTAGCTCGAAGTTCATTGAGCCTAGTCTCTCGCTTCGCATTTATTAATCAAATGTGGTGGGATTGATTAATGTCTAGTAATTTGATAGACAAATATAGGGCTTATATTTTAGGCTTCAAAATGTTTCAGCGTTTTAATAAACGTTATTGGGAATCATACAACAAGCATAGGATGGGAGTAGATTACATACTTGGTGGTATATGGTAGGCTTATTTGGTTGTGTTTTGGCATAGGGAGTTCCTTATGTAGGCAGATACAGAAGGCCTCTCTTGCTATGTAGCCATATTTCATGCAGATAAGATGAAAAAAACTGAACTGCTTGTATTTTAAGAGGCTCACAAACACAAAAGAGGCCAAAGCCTCTTTTGTGTTTGTAAAAAGCTAAAGATCAAAGATCTTTGCTTGATGATTTAGAATTGGAAAGCTTTTGAAAAATTAATACTACTATGGTGTTTTAAGTTTTATAAATATTGCCTGCAATTTTTTCAACCCATGATTTGGGGAATAGTCTTGGGATAAATGCATTCAATTTATTGGTATTACCTGGTATGATCTCAGCTTTGTGTTTAAATAGACCATTTATGGCAATAGCAGCGACTTTTTCAGGAGACATATTGAATCTAGCTGCTATTTTTTTGATAGAAGGTCCCATTTCCGCTCTATCAGCAAAATAGGTATCAGTACTGCCAGGGCTTATACACGATACTGAGATGGAAGACCGGCTAAGTTCTTGTTTAAGTCCTCGGCTAAAAGATAAAACGGCGGCTTTACTGGCAGCATATACAGATAGATAGGGTACAGTTTGGTAAGCAGCTGTACTGGCTATGTTAAGTATATATGCTTTTTTTTGTTTTTGTAATATGGGTATAAAAAGATATGATAGAGCAACCAGTGTCCTGAAGTTAACATCGATAACTTTGAGTTGGGTTTCTAGTGGTTTTGCAGAGAAGGCTCCACTGATGCCAAGACCAGCATTGTTGACCAATAGTTGAAGTTTGTCATGATAGGGATTTGTCCAGTCGAAAACAGCTTTGGCTGCCTCTGGCGACGATAGGTCGATGGACAGATATTGTATGTCGATACTTGGATAAAGGAGTCTGAGTTCTTTTGCTGTTTGTTGCAAAATATTATCAGTTCCAGAAACCAATAAAAGATGATAGCCTTTAGCTGCCAATTGGGTGGCCAAGGCTTTTCCGATACCTCGTGAACCACCCGTAATTAATGCATAATAACTATTGCTCATATTGCTGTCTTGGTAGAATATACCCAGTTTTTAGCAGAGTTTAGAAGCCTGTAGCTCTGCTTTTTTATTTCAAAAGCATTAGTAAATGCTGGTTTAGATAGTAGCTCTCCTACTTTTTTGTCAAGTTTAAGTTGCCCCAGTTTATGATAAAATGGGGTTGGGCTATCGGCATGTTTGGGACTGTAGGCGCCCGTGATTACTGGGATGTACATAACCCTTCTTCTGCTTTTTTCTCCTGTGTAAGGCGACTGTTGTACCCTGTGCCAAATACGTCCATCATGTATGGTTAGGTCTCCAGCCTCTATATTGAGTCCAACTTCCTTAGCATCTGGGGTGTTGTCCACAAAATACTTTTTTTTGAAAAAGAGGTCGAACAAATTTTGTTTGTGAGTACCTGGCAAGACACGAAGTCCGCCATTCTCAAATGGGCAATCGTCTAGATGGAGTCCTACGTTTAGCATAGGTCCTATTTTTTGGCCAAGGAAGAGGTCTCTTGGGCTATCAGTATGCCACCCCATTTGAGAAAACTCACTGTATTCGGAATTTACGTAGTGATTTACAACCAATCCATCTTTTTCATTTTCTCCAATGCGACCATCGAAATCACCCAATAAAGGAAGAATACTTTTCAGACGTGGGTCTTTTAAAAAATTGCTCAATATTTGACTGTATTGAGAGGTAAATGCTAGCCGTTGAATGAGATCGGCGCCAGTCCAGTCTTTACCAAACTTTAGAGGGACGCCATTTACTTTTTGATTATTTTGATCCAAGTGCAGCTGCTGTACTCGATTGATTTCAGCGATAAATTCCCTTATTGTAGCCCTATCTACAAAGTTCTTAAAGTGGATAAATCCATATTTGTCGAAATGCTCTTTTTGCTCAGTATTTAATTCCTTATATAGTGTAAAACTTTGTGTATGTGATGTATTCATATAAATAATGTTTTAATTTTAATGAATGAAATGAAATGTTAAATTGAAAATTGGGCAAAAGACTCCATATCCCAGATATTTGGAGTATATTTATTGGATTTTTGCTTTTAAAATTTGCTACAACAGCACGGAGAGACTTCTTGGGTTACAAAGAAGTGTTGCTTGAGTGGCGATATGATTATTTGAATCCTAAAATTCATATTGCAAAGTAAAATAAAATCATGATCTAAAACAATACTCTACTAAAATTATAGAGATAAATATTTTGTATTATTTATTAATAATCTTTAAATCAATTTTTTATGATTTTTTTTAATGGATATCTTACCACTAAAACTGACTCGTTTAGCTATTTTTATCATTCGATACTTGTATTGTTCAATTTTTTGATGGATTCCTTATTTCGTTATTTAAAATTTTAAATTGTATTATTTGTAGTATTTGGATTTTTATATTGTTTTATGCAAGGGCTAAATCGTTTAGGGGTGGAATCTTAATTTTGTTCTGTTTTTGAGGTTATATATTAGTAATATACTTATTTATTTTTTTATTATTTATTGGGTTTCCATTTGATGGTACTTTTCCCGATTTTATTCAAATTTATATTTTAATCTATATTGTTTTAGTAGAGATATGTTATATTTGCAATTGCCACCATTTAAAGAGTAGTCATCTACTATAATTTTCATTGTTTTTTAGAGATTAAGCTTATTGCTGTCTCTTATACACATCTCCGAGCCCACGAGACGTAGAGGAATCTCG
>CAMFLX010000386.1 GCA_945957555.1 uncultured Cytophagales bacterium | reverse complement strand
GTACTGATTTGTGATGGACCAATGGGAACATTTACCGAGGTTGATGCCAATAGCTCAACAGTGTGGAAATACATAAATCCTGTAAACAACACGGGCATTATGAGTCAAGGGACTACTCCTGTACAAAACTTGGTCTTCAGATGTGGGTTCTATCCTAAAACATTTAATGGTTTTGTTGGTCGTGTCTTGGTTTCTGGCAACACGATCGAGAGTACAAATACAGTAACAGCTCCTTGCCATTTGACATCGGATGTAGATGATAACATGATTACTGAAAAATACCATTTATTTCCAAGCCCAGCTCAAGATGTTTTGACCATAACAGGTGACTTTTTTCCAAACAGTTATGTCATCAGCAATTTGGAAGGTAAAGTAATGATAAGTTCATCAAGTAACACCATAGACGTTTCCAAGCTTGCTCCTGGCATGTATTTCTGCAAAATAAGTACACAAAAAGCTGAGATTTTCATTCAAAAATTCCTTAAAAATTAAATGAAGAAAAAACTTAACATAGTTCTGTTTTTGTGCATACTTAGTAGTCTTGCAACTGCTCAGGTACAGCTGAAAATATGTCCCGTTTTTAATGCTTCATCATTATTCAAACAAGAACCAAAAACAGATAGCATTTCGGTTTTGAGATTTTATGTTTCCAGTGTTCAACTATTCTTTCAAGACGGAACAAAACACACAGAACCACGAAGCTATCATTTGATGGACCTAGAAGAAGCCGAAAGTTTTATCGTCCATTTAAAAGCACCAAACAACCCCATTGCCAAGGTTTTATTTCATTTAGGAATCGACTCTATCACAAGTACTTCTGGCGCTTTAGATGGAGTTCTGGATCCCGTAAAGGGCATGTATTGGGCTTGGCAAAGTGGCTATATAAATTTTAAATTGGAAGGAAAAAGCCAAAAATGCAATACGAGCAAAAAGGAATTTGTATTTCATATAGGAGGCTATTCATCACCATTTTATGCTTTGCGAAAAATTGAAATTCCTGTTCACTATCAGGAAAACGGTTTAGTGAAAATTGAGATGAACTTGAATACACTTCTTTCAAGTTTAGATCTATCTAAGACCAATAGTGTTATGATACCCGGGAGAGAAGCTATGCAGGTTGCAGACTTATTTCAAAACATGTTTTCAAACAAATGACGGGAAAGAAAACAAAAATATTGTTTTTATCATTGCTCTATTTAGGCGTCTGTTTTGCTTTTGTAATAAGTAAACAAAAGAAGATAAAGTTTAAGGTGCCCAAAGGTTGGCCGCAACCCATATATGATTTCAAGAAAAACCCATTGACAGAGGAGGGCTTCAAACTTGGCAGTGCCTTGTTTTTTGACCCTATCCTATCTAAAGACCATACCATTTCCTGTGCGAGTTGCCATTTGTCATTCACCGCCTTTACCCATGCAGACCATAAGCTCAGCCATGGCATCAATGGCAAAATAGGTACACGCAATTCACAAGTCTTGATCAATCTGGCATGGAACAAATCTTTTATGTGGGATGGCGGTGTAAACAACTTGGAGGTACAAGCTATCAACCCCATCACCAATCCCCTCGAAATGGACCATACACTTGGCGAGGTACTGGTCAGCTTGAACCAATCTTCGAAATACAGAAAAATGTTTTATGCGGCGTTTAACGACAGCACCATCACTTCCCAAAAACTATTGAAGGCCTTGGCACAATATACTTCACAATTGGTCTCTTACAATTCCAAATACGACAGTGTGATGCGCAAAGAAAAAGGAGTTATTTTTACCCCAAACGAACAAAATGGCTACGACCTATTCAAAAAAAACTGCAACACTTGCCACACAGAACCATTGTTTACCAATAACGGGTTTGAAAACAATGGCCTTGCCATAGATACCAACTTAAAAGACATGGGAAGAATGAGAATGACCCATAATCCTCTTGATTCCTTAAAGTTCAAAGTGCCCACTTTAAGAAACATAGAGTTTTCTGCACCATATTTTCATGACGGAAGAGTGAACAAACTAAAAGAGGCCATCAACCACTATACTTCTGGAATCGTTAAAAGTAAAACCTTGGCTGCATCCCTACAAAAGCCCATGGCACTATCAGAGCAAGACAAAAGGGACCTTATTGCTTTTCTTAAAACACTTACTGACAAGTATGCACTGTACCATACACGCTACCGATATAATTATTCAGAAACAATCAATAAACAAAAATGAAAACGCAGATTCAATCGCTCATCATCTCTGGTTTATGTGCTCTTGCGGGCCATGCACAAACCAATCCGGCCATTACCTCATGGGTGATAAACGCCAATAATGGAACAGGCTACAATTGTTCTGGCTGCTCACCAGCGGTACATGGCACTATTCCTACTGATATCGCCTCGGTATACTATACCGCTACAGATGCCTACATCACCGCAAGTGGGGTACCCAGCTATGATATTGGCCCTTGGAAACAAAATCCGAATGTGCCTGCCAATCAAAACAAGATTTGGAAAATCACCCTAAATCCCACCAAAAACACAGGCACACTCACACAAACGCCTCTAGGCAACCTAGGTATTTGGTCTAATGGTGTCGGTGTTTACAACCCTAAAGATGGTTATGCATGGAACACTTCAACCAATGCCTTTGCAACCTCACCTACCGCCACGGCACTCGTCAGAAATGCATACGTGTATGAGGCTGTCAGTTTTGATGCTTGCCTAGGCCATGCCGATGCTAAAGGATCGTATCACAATCACGTAAATCCCAAATGTTTATACGATGCCACCGCCAGCACCTTGCACTCCCCTATTATTGGTTATGCCCTAGATGGCTTTCCGATCTATGGAGCCTATGGCTATACTAATACCAACGGCACGGGTGCCATTAAAAGAATGAGCAGTAGCTATGTATTATCTGTAACAAGAACCAACCCAACCTTAACTCAAGTGGCTGCTGGTGGCCTTTGTGATGACTACGTATATTCTGCTGGCTCAGGAGACTTAGATGAACACAATGGTCGCTTATGCATCACGCCAGAATACCCCAATGGCATATATGCTTATTTTGTAACGATAGATGCTTCCGGAACACCCGTTTATCCATTTGTGTTAGGCCCTACCTATTATGGGATTGTACCTGCAGGCGTTACATCAGGCACGGCAACCATACCTTCGGGTGCTACCAAGT
>CAMFLX010000385.1 GCA_945957555.1 uncultured Cytophagales bacterium | reverse complement strand
TCAATGAGTAAACTGGTAGCTCGACTTCATTCTGGCCACCTTGCACGTTCACTTTTAGTTGACTTACCCTTTCTCCGAGAGCCCCATATAGATCGAGATCAGCAAGGGCTGTCTCTTGTGCATGAAACATCAGCTTTACAGTAGTTGCAGCAGGCACTGGATAAACTTGAAGTAGCGACATAGCCTCACTTGAGCTATTGTCCTGTACATTGGTCAAAATCTGCCCATTATACGTTCTAAACTGTTCTGTTGCTCCTGTAATGTATACTGCTGGGGCATTCCAGTTAATGGCGATTTCGTTTTTTGTGTAACAACTCGTAGAATCTACAAAACTGATAGCTAGATAAGTAGCGTTATTAGAGCACTTATCACCTGTAGAACCAGAAGGACCTCCTGATAATAGACCAGGTACAGGGTCTACGATGCCATCAGCGCCTGAAGGCCTGTGGTGGATATTCATCACGGGCTTGGCTCCCACTCCAGTGACATAAGAATAACCGGTTGCATTACGACCAAGCAAATAATCTACGTTCGAAACTGCTGCATTCAAGAAATCTATGTTTTTGTTGATCAAATATGCGTTGATCAGAATCATAGCCTGATTGGCCGCAAATGAATTACTCCCCCATACAAAATCTTTATTAGCCCCCTGCCCCATCACTATTTTATAGGGGGAACTACTCTTCTGATAAGTAGTGTAAGTGTTTGCCATAGCAATGATCTTGTTTTTGACTGTAGTGGTGTCTGCAAAACCCAAAGCAGTAAGATTTTTCCTGTGATAGGCCAAAGAAAACAAACCCAAAGTATTTACTGTGGCCCAACTTGGTACAGAATACGTAGTTGTGCTTTTATATCCTTTTGCATAATAGCTCTCGTTTTGGGTAGCTATATACAACTCGTTGGCTGCCCACTCGTATTCATCGGTGAGTGTATTATCACCATATCCACCTGTTGAAACTGCAGGATAACCACTTTGCGCGGCTGGGTTGGTAAAGGTAACACTGGGATTAGCCGCCCCCCATACATAAGCAGACTTAGCGGCATCCAAACACTTATTAGCATAGACTGCATCAAACTTCTTGTAGATCCTATAGGCAACAGCCATGACTGCAGCAAAATCGAAGGCAGCAGCTGTTGATTTTTGCACTACATATCGCGTTGTAACAGCTTTGTCAGGCATGACAAAACCATCAAAAGAGGCATTGGTCTTTTTGGTATACACACCTCCATCATTAGGATCTTGCATGGTAAGCATCCAGTCTAGATTCCATTTGATTTCATCCAGAATGTCGGGTAAGGCCCCCCCACTCTCTGGAATGTTCAGGTTGAGTGTATCATAATAGCTACTAAAGTGCTCATAAGAAGCCAGTAAAGTATAGGTGGATATACCAGAGTTTACAATATAACTGTTATAGTCACCAGCATCATACCATCCTTTCGGACACGACAACACCGTTCCCGCAGGTCTCAGCGTACTTGCCGCAGCGGGTAATACAACAACTTTATCGTCTGGGTGGCCAGCATTTCTAGCCCATTTCCCTCCGTGGGTTGCATCTATAGCGGTAGACGTACGGTTGTAATAATACCCCCTGATCAGTTTTCTATTAAGCTCCACAAAGGCATCATTGCCTATCGTGAAAGGATAAGAATAACCCAGCCCTGGTACATCAATCACAAACGTGCCCATTTGTATAAATGAAGAGAAGTCTGCTGTTTTTACACTTTCACCCGACTGCGCCCACGTAGCAGCCGTAGACAAATTTCCTGTATAATAGGACGTTTGACGATCTGTAGACCTAACAGAAAATGTAGTAGCTGTACTCCCGGAAATTACCGCAATCTTAGATCCATTAGCGAAAAAGCCCGCTTGATTGAGGCGTATACTTGTGCTTAATTGGGCCATAATAGTCCCATAGCTGACCAAGGCCAGCATAATTTGTATAATACGTGTCATAATGTTTTGTTTAACTATTGCAATATACTTATTTAATTTTGTATTATATAAAGAACATTAAGTTTCCTCTAAAATAATTTAACCTGAATTTGAGATAAGAAAAAAGTATGATGCGGTATGTACGCCACGACCCAATGTCGTTATTTAAGGATTTCAATAAAGTTTCTTTATGAGTATGCGATCTTCTTCGTTCTTTTTCTCCCGACGAGTCGGGAAACCAAAAAGTCAAGGCTCCCGAAAAATCGGGACAAGTTGTCAAGAAAATTGGCGGAGGCCCATACCACACACATGGCTGTGAATCCTCGAAACTCGCCCAACACTACGCGTTTGGGCTCAAACAGCGAGGATTCCCTAGCCTCCACAGCACAACTTGTCCCGTCCTTACGGGAGTCCCCACGCCATTTTCTTGAAGGCCGATCCTCATTAAAAGTGTATTGAAAATCTTCTACTTAAAGTGCCAAAGCCCTTGCGTGCGCGGCCGTCCACATGGGGTGCACGGCAAAAACGAGAGTTTTTGAGCGAGTATTGCAGCGCTGAAATCGGTGGCTTTGGCAGCGGAGGGCTTGCGTGAAGACCGATTTTGCGGTTGGCCCGTGTGGTGCCCTTTCTTTGTTTCTTTTTTTGGGCACGCAAAAAAAGAAAATGAAGAGGACATCGCACGCCAACTGTTTGATTTGAAGAGTTATTTCCTCCTTAATTCCTTATCTTAATGACATTGGCCACGACTCAGGTCGAACTATAGGTGCCATGGAAAACTAGCTACAAAAACCACATCACGCATAATTTCCCGACAAGCCGAGGACAGACGACCCGCTTCGAGGTCGTTAGGTGAGCACTAACAACCTAACCCACGATGCTCCTGGAGCTCCCGAGAAGGTTGGGACTAGTTATTCATATTCAACCCTTTCCGGGTTGTTTCTTGGTTGGGAATGTACCAAAAAAGGATGCAGAATTTTAAATCACGAATGATGCACAGATTTACCACGGTAGCCAGTTCTTGGAATAATATTAAAACTAGAATAAACAGATTCTCAGAAATATTTTACTAAAAATATAAGATTCACATAGGGGGAGCCATCATCCTTATTTGTCCTAAAGGCACTATAACGAAAATGACAATGAAAAATCATCTGTATTTAATCACCCTCTTTACTTTTTTAGCATCACTAAGCCAAGCGCTTTTTGCTCAAAACTTTACCCAAACCGTACGGGGTACAGTGG
>CAMFLX010000384.1 GCA_945957555.1 uncultured Cytophagales bacterium | reverse complement strand
TTGTGGCTGTATTGGTGATGGCTAGACTTACAAAGTCTTTAAGACTTGGCAAGTCTAATTGGCTCATGCTTCAAGCCTTGGAAATTTGCGACGGCATTGGTTTGCATAATAACTCAACATTTAAAACTTAAAACTCCGGGACAGCTGCCAAATCACTGTACCTGTATATAATCGCCAATCTGGTGCGAAAACTCCCCGAGCAAGTTTCCTCTTGTCGTAAGCCTAAAATAAAATCTTCCTCTAAACATAAATTAACCAAGTTTCAAACAAATCTATATACAACATTGCCAAACTATAATTCATGAAAATTGCCCAGTAATGATAAACCTTGTTATCGTACTTTTACTTGAACCCAAAGGATATCCCTAACCTCTGACATAGCTGGTTTATATGTGTTTTTGACTACATAATACCATTTGTTTTCTGGAATATCAACCGTATATACTTGATTTAATGTATGAGACTTAACTGCATTTTCAAAAGTCTTATTCATTACACCTTCTCTAAACCATCCAAGATTGCCACCATTTTCGCCACTGCCATCCATACTGTATTTGTAGGCTAAATCCTCAAACTTTTCCCCTTGCGATAATTTTTGGATAATGACTTGTCGCAGGCTATCTATGGTAGACTTCGTTAGTTCTGCCTGATTCAAATAAATATAATTTACCCTGTAATGCATGGATTTTTTACTGGATAAAATTTTGGCAAGTAATCCAATCGAAGGATCTTTAGATGCAAACTCCACAATGTCGCCTTTAGCAGCAGAGAACAACATTTTATCTACCTCAGAGGTGTCATTTATAGAACTAATGTTGCTCAGCTGTCCATGAATGCTCGTATCTTTTAGAAAGACATTAGCGGCTTTTACTGTATTTATCTTAGACATTTTGTCCTTAATGGTCAATAAGGCGTCTTGAGCAAATAGGGTAACAGAAATATAAAATACGGATATTAAAAATGATTTCTTCATTGTCATAAAAGATGCATTAAACTTTTTCTTTAATTATAATCACTAAAATCTTACCAAATGACAGATTACTTTTGTATTCTAAAATCTAAATAAAATTGCATTTTAGTTCGCACAGGAATGTCATCTTTCTGAGCAGGGGTCCAAGTAGCTTGTGCTACCAACAAATCTAAAACCCTAACTATTTCTTTTACAAATCCATACTTTTTCCCATTCTTTGGGTTGACATCCGCTTTCGTGGGATCCAATACTTCAAATGAACTTACTTTACCATCCTTTTCTATGACCATGAGCACGGTAAATTTACCTTCTCGGTATCGACAAGATTTAGGCTTGTGGAAATTATCCTTAAAAAAATCAATATGATTAGCATTGCAATATGCCTTTGGCTTAGCATCCTTTACGATAGAATCCCTTGATTCAAAATAAACCTTCCCGTTGAAAGTATCACTCTGAGCCCAAAGGCTCATATTTAAAAGGAAAAGGAATACGATAAGAAAGATTTTCATTGTTTATATTTTTCTCAAAAGTAAGAAAATGAATTTGAAAATAAGAAGGAATTTCGTAATCCTCTATTGTAACGAAGGTGATTTGGGGGGCAATTGAATCGGTAATATTTCCTATCACTATGCTTTCTATTTTTGAGAATCATTACGCTCTTTTAACGGTACATCCATAAACTCCGCAATTGCCTCGGCTAAGCGCCTCATATCATATTCGTCTTCAGCTTCATATATTTTATAAGCCCTATTCTTCTCCTCGCTTATCACAACAACCCTGTAGGTCTCCAAGTTGTCATCAGATGCAACAAAAGAATATACCTCTACAAAATTCACTTGACTGAGCCTTAAAAGTGCCCTGCCATTTAACAAAATCAAATCTCTGCCCTTGTCAAATATATGTACCCTCTTTTTGCGGGCTTCACTGAGTGCATTAAAAGATATTGCAATCGCACAAATGAATATAAAAAACCCACCTATTGCCCCAGCCCCTTTGGACACAAATAACATAGCACCTGAAAAAGCAATAAAACCAATACTCATTATAACAGTTACCAGCAACCCATTCTTGGTATTTTTACGCACAATAAGTTCATTTTCATTGGGCCGTTCTATGTTGAAATTCTGGTAGGATTTTGTAGACATATTTTTTAAGTTTAGATCTCAATTTACCCATTTTTCATTTTCAACTTTGACCACAGGCACTCCTAAAAACTTAGAAAGCTCACCTGCCACCGCCATCAATTCCATCTCATCAGAGCCTATATCCAACCAATGAAAAGTATAGTCATTTGGTCCAACTAAATAAAGCCTAAATATATTCGGATTTTCTCGCTCAGGGTAGCCCACTAATTCTATACATTTCACCTCACTTAACTTTTGCAGTACAAGACCTCTGTACTTAAATTGATCATGCACTTTGTCAAACACATACTTTTTCGCCTTAAGTGAATCTCGAATTACAGATATTACCACGAATCCAAGCATAATTAAAAGCAAGAAACTAGGGAAAGAAAAAACTGCTTTCCTTACAAAATAATAAACAATCGTAGTGAAACCTAAAAAAATTGCAGCCACAAAGCATGCCAACAAAAAGCTGGCTTTGTTATTTTTCCTTACAATGAGCTCGTCTTTCCCTGAATATTTTATACTAAAACTTCGATGAGATTTTACTGACATAAACCTTTAACTCAATACATAAAACTAACTCAACTTTTAAGATTTATAATACCCACACTCTTAGTTTTTCGATCTATCATGAACATCCACTCGTACTTTTTATGAATGATAAAGATAGGGCTATTGTAAAACAAATAACTGAGCCTTTCCCCTCCATAGCCAGTAGCGTCAAAAAGTCTATGTCTAGAGTTGGGCAATTCATCTTCTGCATACACCCACCAATATTTTTGATCTGCTACCAATACAGTATTGAGATGTTCAAATATATTGCCCTCGATAGTATACACTTGTGAGGCCACAAACCTTTCTTGCCAGCCACAAAAGGAATACTGCTTATCCTTCCTTAAAAAGCGCGCTTCTATCTTGTTCATCACGGCTTTGTAATCGGTATACCTGACTACTAAGTGTTCGGGAGGAAGTTCTCTTTTGAGAAGATCTAGTTTTTCTTCGAGGAACATGGTAAATACAATCTATATCTTAACTAACCTGAATTCGGGATAAGAAAGTATTAAAAAAGGTGGTTCATCTGAGCTTAAA
>CAMFLX010000383.1 GCA_945957555.1 uncultured Cytophagales bacterium | reverse complement strand
CTACACTTATGCGATCGTCGGCAGCGTCAGATGTGTATAAGAGACAGGTGCTAAGTAGTGTCCAGGTCTACTTTGTGGGTAGAGAGGGACGCTAATTGTTCCAATCCCTGGCATATGCCTCCAAGGAACCATTTCAAGTTCTGCAGCAGCCCTTTCTTGTTGCGCCAAGGCTTGCGTTTGTCTTTCTTGTCTCCACTGGGCATTTCCATTATGCATTTCGTCTAACATCGGTATCATTCTATTAAAAATAGTTTGGACATTAGCGCCACTTTTAACGCTTTCTAAAGTTGCTGCAGCTACTGCATGTGCTGCAAAAATACCATCCCCTCTATATGCTTGAGGAAGACGGGCGCCGGTTCTTATGGCCTGTCCGAGCGCATCTGTAATTGCTTGATCTGCATCTGTCCAATCTTTAATATCTCGTAGAGAATGTCCTTCTAAAGACTGTAGTTTGCTATTGGCAATAGTATCTGCTACAACGTAAGCCGATCTAATTGCCGTATTGACATCAGCAGGAAACGGGACTGCATAGCCCTCTCTTGTAACAAGGGTTAAGTTTCGTATGTCTTTGATACCTTCACTTGCAATGACTTCATTCCACGCAGCTCTTCCTTGGAAATACGATCCTGCAATGACCCCTGCTGAAAGAAATGTTCTTAAAACATCGATAGGATGAGGATCGTCTATGCCACCATGACTTCTCAGTTTGCCATCTGGCATAAGACCTCTAAAGAGTGCAATTAAGCCAATCCCAGCTGCCGGCCCCATATGTAGACAGCCACACACATCCGATAGAGACTCGTCTGTGCATTGAGCCCAATAGTGAGCAAGCGACATTGAACCGAAATTTCTGCATACAGCTGAGTAGATGCGTTGTCTTACTTCATCAAGAAGTCCAACATCTGCATGCGCAACATCATGGCCTGCAGTTTCATGCCCAAGTGCGGCCCACCCTACAAGTCCACCTTGTGCAAAAGCCGGAGGTAGGCTAACTACGCCTACTTTCAATCCTAGTCTGCTTGTTACATCTATTGGGAGAGTATAAGGTCCAGCCTCTGGGTTTCCCCATTTAACAAGAGGTGGCAATATTTCAAGATCTGGCGGTTTAATCGGTCTTCCTGTTTGTTGATTTATGCGCCTTTCTCCTGATAAAAAGCCATCGTACAAATCACTAATCACCTCTTGAAATGCTCTTGAAGAGGGTGTTAAAGAATCAGTTTCCCCACTTGTTAAAATAGCAAGGGCGATATCTGGAATGATTTGCATCAAAAAGGCTTCCTCTTGACTTGCGGGACCTCCTGTGAACATGCGATTAAATTCCCATCCTCCTAAGCTGTTTAGGTAGGAGATAAAGGGAGTGGATGCGGCGTCTTGATATGCTCTGGGGAGATTGGCTCCCGCCCTTTGCAGGTCTATTATGAGTTTATCGAAATTGTTTACATATTCATCAAAGGTTTTTACAACAGGACTTGTTGTATTTACTCTACGCACATCTTGTGCGCATTGAGAGATATTTCCAACATCTGGTAGTGGTAAGGGTGGTGGACGATTTGTTACAGAAAACATAATGCTCATCTCCTTTTATTTTGGAGTTAAGAAACCCCATTTCTCTATCATGGAAATGGTTAACAAAATATTTACTGAATATTTATTTTTTGCAAAGTTTTTTTTACAATAAAGGGGGCTGTTTTAGGATGCGGCGCAGCACATAGGGAAGAATTCCTCCCTCTTGGTAATAAGTGCGCTCCATTTCTGTATCGAGTCTACACAGAAGCGCTGTACTTACTTTTTTTCCAGATGCATAGGTAATATCTAAAATCACCTCTTGTTGATTTGCCTGATGAACTGTAAACACTTCATCCCCTTGGATTCCAAGGGTTGTGTAGTTGATTCCTTCTGGAAATTGCAAGGGGAGTACGCCCATTCCAATTAAATTGCTGCGATGAATGCGTTCAAAGCTTTCTGCAACCACAACACGTATTCCAAGGAGCTTGGTTCCTTTGGCCGCCCAGTCTCTGGAGCTGCCCATGCCGTAATCTTTTCCCGCAAATAGAATGAGGGGGATATTCGATTTTTGATAGTGCATGCAGGCATCAAATATCGAAGAGGGTTTGTTTTCTGGATAAATGACTGTAAATCCACCTTCTTTGCCTCCTGCCATAAAATTTTTGATGCGCACGTTAGCAAAACTGCCACGCATCATCACATGGTGATTACCTCTTCTGCTTCCATAACTATTGAAGTCTTCTGGCTTTATGCCAAGGGAAAGCAGGTAGCTTCCAGCTGGCGATGTTTCTTTAAAAGCTCCAGCTGGTGAGATGTGATCTGTTGTAATACTATCTCCTAAAAGTGCGATGCAGCGCATGTTATTCAAAGAGGGGATCTCTTGTGGTGTTTTTGTAAAATCTTTAAAATAAGGAGGGTGTTGAATGTACGTACTTGTCTTATCCCATTTATATTGGGCGCCAAATGTGCTTGGAATTTCTTTCCATAGCGGATTGTCCTCTAAAACCTTTGCATAACGATCTAAAAATATTTTTGGACGTACGCATCTTGAGATTTCTTTATGAATTTCTTCGGAGGAGGGCCAAATGTCTTTTAAAAACACAGGGGATCCCGATGGTGTATAGCCAATAGGTTCTTTTTCCATATCGATATCGACTCTACCTGCTAAAGCAAAGGCTACAACAAGTTGTGGGGACATGAGAAAGTTTGCTTTTACAGCACTGTGTATGCGGGCTTCGAAATTACGATTGCCGCTTAAAACACTTGCCACTATGATGTCGTGATCTTTAATTGCTTGTTCGATCTTTTCGTCAAGGGGGCCGCTATTGCCGATGCAAGTTGTGCATCCATATCCTACAAGCTGAAATCCTAGGGCGTCAAGGTATTGATCCAGTCCTGCTGTTTTTAGATATTCTGTTACAACGCGGGATCCAGGGGCCAGACTTGTTTTAACAGTAGAGCGTACTTTAAGCCCTTTTTCTACAGCCTTTTTGGCAAGAAGGCCAGCTCCGATCATAACAGCTGGATTGCTTGTGTTGGTACAGCTTGTAATAGCTGCAATGACAACCGATCCATGGGTGAGAAAGCCGTCGCACAAGTGCTCTTCTGAGTATCCAGGATGGATAGTTGGGTGAGTAAATGGCCTATTAGCTGTCTCTTATACACATCTGACGCTGCCGACGAT
>CAMFLX010000382.1 GCA_945957555.1 uncultured Cytophagales bacterium | reverse complement strand
TGCGATCGTCGGCAGCGTCAGATGTGTATAAGAGACAGGCTTTGCCCTGTATGTACCGACTGATCAGTACATCACTTACCATGCCATTATAAGAGTTCAATATGTCGCTTAATGCCTCTTTCATCAATATGTAAAAATGAAAATCAATACCATTGTAGCAATCATCTTCATGAGTTTAATTTTCAAATTTCTCTTACCATTTTGAATATGGCTCTTCACTTCATTAAATGAGTACCCCGTTTGAGCCGTAATCTCATTGTATGACTTTTTCTCCAGATAAAACAGCACTACACATTCCTTTTGTGCTGACTCCAATTGGTCTAAAGCCTTTTCCATTGCCTCTAAGGTTTCTTCGTTAGAGGTGATATCTTCAAGAGTGAAATCATTTGGCTTTTCCATACCTTCATCACTATTTAGCTTGAAGACATCATCCAAATTTATATTATTTTGCTGATTTTTAAGCAATTGAAGACAATGATTTTTTACGACAATATACAACCATGATTTAAAATTCACGACATTGTATTTTGGCAAATCGCTCACCAACCGTTCAAATACATCCATTGAGGCGTCTTTTGCCCAGTCTGGATTTTTGAGATATTTCATACAGGTACCATAGGCCAAGGTAGAATATCGAGCGTATAATTCTGCCAAATACTCGTTTTGAAGTGTGGTGGCATACTTACCCACCAACTCCTCGTCTGTTAACAATATTTTCTTTTTTGAAAACAAGCCTATAAATACAAGTTATAACTTCAAAAATAATATTTAAAAATCGGAAAATATAATTTTAATGAGATAAGCATTAAACATGAGTCTGTAGTACAAAAATAAATCAATTTAGAAAACCCTTCATTCACAGTCAGTACATCTTTCGCATTCTTTGCAGTTGATATAATAAAACCTGTCTTTTGGCAAAACAACACTATCACATACCCAAGGAGAGTTTACTTTTTGCATACCCTTCATATTTCCTTTAAATAAAGGATCGCTAATAAAGCCCTCCAATACTTTCTTATGAATATCGGTACAAGTGTGCAATAAACTATCACACTTATGTCTCCAATGTCTATATCTAAATGCAAATCTCAGCTCACTTTCTGCATACAAATCATCATAAGGCTGATACATGAGTTTGTGGGCCTTCCTTAACGATTCTTGCCAAATTTTTGTCTTGTAGTCCAATGAATCCTCTATGCTATTTTTACTTGCGAGGCTTCGGTCATTTGATGCTGCATACAATGAATCGACTCTCACCAAATGAATTGAATCTATACTAAACCTAAGTCTCTGGTTATCTGCGTACAAACAATCTAACTGGCTGGTCATCCTACTTCTGGCCTTAAGCACCCCCCTGTACAAAGGAACGATGATGATAAATGCAGCAATAGTACACCAACTTAATATGGCGATTTTCTTACGTCTACTTTCTTTGCTACGCTGCGCTGATGCAGTTTCGGCAGCCTTTGCCTTCCAGTAATTAATTGCTTCTTTAATATAATTCTGTGTGGCAATCACATCCGCATAACCTTCTCGCTTTATACCTACGTTGGCCTTTTCCCATGTTTCGTTTAATAACAGTAATTCGTCTATGACTTTAAACTCTTCTGGATCGTTGTTTTTATCCCTAGTCTCCCCTATCAGTGCATAAGGCTGCAGTGTGGTCGGATAATGCTTATCTTTGCTTGTAGCTCTTTCAAAAGCTATTTTCGAATACCATTCGTACTCGCTTACCAATTTCGTCTTCGCGTTTTTAAATGTACCCAGCAGCGGCCATTTGACTACCAAAGACTGATTTCTCAATACAATCACATCGTCGTTAGAAATATAATTTTTGTCGTTCAAAAGCTGCGTACGATCATGCTCTTGCACCGACCTAATAATTTCCAAAAATCCTAGGCCTCTCTCGGCTAATGCGTTTATAAAAGGCATCACCAGATTCTTTGATATGCTTTGCCCATCTTCATTGTAATAAGCGCTGAAGCGATTGATTACGCCAATATATTTCATGGGCTTAAACGTTCCTTTGCCGTCCATGAATGCCCTCAAAATCAACTCAAACAAGCGTTGGTGTCCAGGCCCTGCTTTTTTTAAATGATATCCATAAATTTCGTTTGCCTGATTCGTGAAAGAATTTTTCACACCACCTACTTGTATATAACATTGAAGTATGGCTTTATTGCCATTGTTCCATTCATCTATGGCGCGCTTAAGTGCATGTTGTAAAAAAAACAACCATTCACCACTGTCCTCATACGCTTCCTTCAGATCGTCTTTTACCGTTTGTTTCAACAAAATATAATCTTCAGAATCCTTGATTTGTTTAGGGATGATCTTATCCATAATCTCATCCAGAGCTATCATACCCACTGGTTCGAAACTGAATTTATGCTTCCCTATCAAATCCAAAAATTTGGGATATTTACCTATCTTCTCAGGAAAACTATTGGAAAACGATAGTATAGTATAGACTGGAAAATTAGTGCACTGTTGTTCAAAAATATTTACCAAACCTATAAACGCGTCAGCCGAAGCTGTCTCATTTTTATGGCCATCTTCGCTGAGCTCAGAAAGTAAAAATAGATCATCTAATGGGTCTATAACCAAGAGTAGCTTAAGATCAGGTAAGAGTTGGTATTTTTCAAAAAATTCAACTAAACCGTTGCTGTTGTTAAGCATAAGCTGCTCTACATCTTCAGCAAATGATGTTTCAAGCTTAGTGGCTAAATATTTCTCAGGGAAAGTGGAGAGTTGATATGCTAAACTTTTGAGGGGATCAAGCCCTGGTCGAATGCGGATGGTGACCCAAGTATCATTTACATTTCTAATTTTTTTGAATGCCTCATCAAAAATACAATTAACAAATGAGGTCTTGCCAGAACCAGTTCTACCCAACAAAGCCACAAAATGCGTCTGTTCTAACTGCCTAAAGAAACTTTCGACTTGGCGTGCATCTACATAATAAGCAAAGGCATCGCTAGCTTCAAACGGCAATAGGCCTTTCATTGGATTTGTAGGAAGAGCGTTACTCATTAGTTTTAATTAATTGTTTATTGTCTATTTAGTAGATTTTCCAATACAACCAAAGCCAATTTGTCTAGTTGTACCTTATCCTCCCTTTGTTGATTAAGTTCATTCCTATATTTAACACGCGCATCCTTTTGTGCAAACTTAGGGTTCGAAGTACTATGCAACAC
>CAMFLX010000381.1 GCA_945957555.1 uncultured Cytophagales bacterium | reverse complement strand
CTCAAACACATTGGCACTTGGAGAGACATCGCACCAACAGGTTTCAGCATCGCCACGATTGGCTATAGACATTTCAAACTTAAGGATGGTAAAATATTGGAACACTGGGCACTTATAGACGGCAACAGCATAGAAAACCAACTCAAAAGTAGCGCGCACGGCTGCAAAATTCAATAGTAGGTCTATAATGAATGTAAGTTTCTACAGCCGACATCAAACTCTGCCATTAAAATACAGAAAACAGGTATTTCATCCTGACGTTTTCTCCACCAAAGGAAATGAAAGCATGAATGTAGTACCTCCGCCTTGGGTATCTTTAAAACTGATGCTTCCCTGTAGCTTTTCTACGTTCATCTTGGCAATGTAAAGCCCCAAGCCCGAACCTTCAGAGATCTCGGCGGCACGGAAGAACATCTTGAATACATCTTCTTTGAATTTAGGGTTGATCCCAATGCCGTTGTCTTCTACTTCTATGTTAAAACCATGGGATTCGCTGGTCACTGTCACCTTCACGAGGCAAGAGGATTTGGATCGATCTCTGTATTTGATCGAATTAGAAAAAAGATTGCTCAAGATGGCCTTCAACCTGAAGGCCTCTGAATACACTTCTTGTTTCAGGTGGATATGGGTCTCTAAGTTGATGAAAGCCGTGTAGAAAGGAAATCCAGAATCTTCCATGGCATCGTTAATCAAAGCTCTGAAGTCAATTTTGGTCACTTCCTCCTCACGTTCCTTAGACCTAGTATATACCAACAACTCCTTAGTGAAATAATCCAACTTCCTAACCGTCTCATCGATCTTATCACAATACTCGGGTAGCACTTCCATGGAAGTTTCCATCCGCATCAAAGAGGACAATCCTGAAATCGTGATCAAAGGAGACCTAATATCGTGGGAGATTCTGTATGCAAAGGTATCCAGTTCCATATTGCGCTCACGCAGTTCTTTGATCAGCCTTTGGTGCTCCAGCTCTGTCTTTTTCTGGCTGGTGATATCGGTCATGAAGGCTTCAATGGCTATGACACGCTTTTTGGCACTGTATATAGCAGCGCCTTGCTCCCAGATCCATTTCTCCTGACCGTCTTTGGTTGTAATCCTGTATTCAAGTTGGTATTTTGATTCTAACTTAATCGCCGTCTGGATCACTTCCCAAGCACGAAGATTATCATCTTCATGAGTAATCTTGCCATAAGAGATACACCTATTTCCTATAAATTCTTGAGGCTGATAACCAGTGAGTTCCAAACAACCCTCACTCATATATTCCATCGTCCAATCGATATCGTTTTTAAATCTACAAACCATGCCCGGCAAATTGCCTATGAGCATTTTTAACATCCTTCGGCTGTCATTGTTCTTTTTTATTTTACGTTGCATAAATGATCTATCCGCTCCTAGTTTCTCCCCTTCTTATAAAAAAATATCAAGTAGCAATTAACTGAATTCCAAATTCACATCCATATACTTCTTCAAAAATTGAGCAATAAACGTTACAGAAAAAGACCTGTTAAGTACAATTACTTATATACCAACTTTGCCTACGAATGCAAAATTAACATACTTATCCTCGGCTTAATCATAAGAAGATTAACTACAATTAAACCCAGAATAATCATTAGAAATTTACTGCGACAAAATGCTACCTCAAATTCATTTCGATACTCGTTTTTCTTCATTCAAGCTAGCATTACTAGCTTTTCATTCAGAAAAACTCCGTGTCTCATGACTTTTTCCTATCATTCCGTCTCGCTACAAAGTCTAATGCTTAATCTGGGTTAAAGTCATAGGAAAACTTTATGATTTACCACTAAATAGATTTCAATCTTTAATACTATAATGAATCAATCATTTTATATGATGTTAGTAATTAACAATGTGGCGATTTCGCAACTATTATAAATGTTTACGATCTTAACCCAGCTTAGTCCCGATCTCACTAACGATCGTTTGCGTTAATTTCAAGCTTTGTGGATCATTAATTTTTAGATTGGCGAGTGCTGCATAGAAAATCTGGGTTTCCACTTTCCGATCACCGCTCTCAGTAGCACTTGACACTTTTGCCAACTCGATCGCTTTTTCCAATTTCTTAACCGCCGTTCCTTGTTTGGCGAGCTCAGTCCTTAGGCTCTTCACGCCCGTAGGGGTCCAGCCCCAAGACGTGACATTCCACCAAGAGAGGGCTAATACACGCTGAAGTTCAATGGCTAAGGCATTTTGCGCATCATCTTTTTTCTCTTCTTTTTTCTTGCCACTTTCTACAACACCCTTAACGAAGCCCCAACCAAGTCCCAATCCCCCTTCTATTCCTCCTCGTACAAGTTCGCCGCTCGATTTAATATTTGCAATGGCATCTTGACAAAGATCAGGATGCGCTCTTCTTTCTTCTTTACTCAAATCACTGCCTCTATATACTTTGGCAGGCCCAAATATTGCATTCATAATACCTTGGTGCAATGCATCCATTTCTGATTGGTATCGTATAGCATCTTGGTTTTCAGTGATCGCCGCTTCTAAAAACTCATACCTTGCCCTTGCTGTCAGAAATCTAAATTTCAGCGCCTTCATTCGGTTATTGAAATCGACTTCATTGCGCAACTGCCCTATCTCAATCCCTATAGATTGCCCTATTTCACCCGCCCCTTCTTCGATCTGAGCTTTTATTTTGGCTATCTTCTTGAGCGCTTTATTCTTTAATTTATAGACTTCATACAAAGCCTCCATCTCCTCTTGAGACAAACTACTTAACCAACTGACACTTGGCTCCTTATGCTCTTCATGTTTTGGCTCTTCTGGCTCTTTTTCACCTTTCTCTTTATCCTTACCACCAGAACTAGGCAAGGCTCGCACCAGCTCCGAACCACCTTTGCCTATCAAGCCTAGTCCCTTTGCGCCAAGTTTAGCACTCACTTTAACCATTTCGAACTTTTCTTCGAGTGTCAGATTGGCCCAGAGTTCTTTTAAAGCTGCCCTTCTAATTTCTGCAGGATAATCGGTTTTCTCTCCAGATAGGATCTTAGAGCCTTTCTCCTTGCCTTTTGCGCCGTATTTGAGCTCCCAGTCCTCACCCAATTCTTTCATAGCTGTAAGGATCGCAATAGCCTCCTTTTTTAAATCATCTACTCTTTGGTCGATCTCAGGTTGCTTATTTTTATCTTTTACCAGTTCTGTCTCTTATACACATCTGACGCTGCCGACGATCGCAT
>CAMFLX010000380.1 GCA_945957555.1 uncultured Cytophagales bacterium | reverse complement strand
CTACACTTATGCGATCGTCGGCAGCGTCAGATGTGTATAAGAGACAGGGCTTGGGGTATCTAGAATCATAGAATCTGTAGAGGATATACCAGTCTTTTATAAGACTTGCTTTTTTGGTATGCCAATTTTTTGGTGTTACAGATAATGAACTGTGGGAGTTCCCATCACTTAAATGAATCTTCATGTTTTACATTTTGCTAGCTTTTTTGCTAGTGGTTATCAAAATGTCACAAAAGGAGATAAAATAAAAAAGGCTAAAACAACTGGTTATCAGTCACTTTAGCCTTTTTAAGTGTGTAGCGAGAACGAGATTTGAACTCGTGACCTCAGGGTTATGAATCCTGTGCTCTAACCAACTGAGCTATCTCGCCGTTGGTCTTATTTTGTTCGGGGTGCAAATATAGGGGGGTTTCGCCAAAATGAAAAACTAGTAAGCCAACAATTTGCCAATTCTATCGGCAACTTTTAGGGCTGTGGGAAGCATGGCGGCTTCTAAAGACACGTTAATAGGCACTGCAGGTAGGTTCAGGGCGCCCATTACCTCCACTTTGGCATCCAGAAAATGGTAGCAATTATTGGAGATTCTAAGAGAAAGTGCTTCGGCAAAACTATTGTTCTGTTGTTCCTCGGTTAGTACCAATACTTTCCCATGACGTTGAGTAGCTTCATAGATAGCGGCTTCGTCTAAAGGATAGAGGGTGCGCAAGTCAATCACTTCCACTTTACCAGCATGCATTTCTGCAGCTGCCTTGGCCCAATACACGCCCATTCCATAAGTAATGACACAAACTGTTTCCCCGGCTCTTACACGTGCAGGATCGGCGTTTAAAACGGTATTGGCCTTACCCAATGGCAATACATAGTCTTTTTCAGGTTCAATGGTGCGTGCTTCATCCGTACCAGGCACTTTACTCCAATAGAGTCCCTTATGTTCCAACATCACAACAGGGTTGGGATCATGAAAAGCTGCTTTCATCAAGCCCTTCATATCCGCCGCATTGGATGGATAGACAACCTTAATACCCTTGATGCTCAAAAGGGTGCTTTCAATACTACCACTATGGTAAGGTCCGCCACCTCCATAAGCTCCCACTGGAACACGTAATAACATTTGAACGGGGAACTTGCCATTAGAGAGATAGCAAGACTTGGCCACCTCTGATACCAATTGGTTCAGACCTGGATAGATATAATCTCCAAACTGAACTTCCACAATGGGTTTTAATCCAAGTGCTGATAAACCAACAGTGGAACCAATGATATAGGCTTCTTGAATGGCTGTATTGAATACACGATGGTCGCCAAATTTTTCAGCAAGGGTAGCAGCTTCTCTAAACACTCCTCCTAACCTATTGCCCACGTCCTGACCATACAATACCGCTTCAGGATATTCCTCCATGATCTCTTCCACTGCGTGTAAGGCAGCATCAACCATCATCACCCTTTCACCCTTGTGTGGATCACGTATACCACGCTCTTCCCTAATGGTAGTTGGTGCAAATACATGGTCTTCCACAGAAGATGTATCAGGCTCTGCAGCAGCTTGTGCCTTTTGAAAATCGGCCATTACTTTTTCAGTAGCGGCGGCTTCTAATTTATTGATCTCACTTTCATTAAAACCAACGGTTCCAAGAAGGATGCGCATTTTAGGAATGGGATCATATAATCCATGACGTAAGAGGTCTTCCCTGCTTCTATAAAATTCTTTTCTTACACCGCTGGTGTGATGTCCTAATAGCGGCACTTTGGCATGCACCAATACTGGCTTGCGTTCCTGCCTTGCATAACTGATGGCCTGCCCCATGGTCTCATAACTGCGAATAAAATCACTACCATCGCATTGCATGCGCTTAAGGCCTTTGAACCCTTGGGCAAATTCATACGCATTCATGGTACGCACTTCATGCGCTAGGGCAGAAATACTCCATTGGTTATCTTGAATCAAATAGACAACGGGCAATTGTTTGAGTGCCGCAAATTGCAAAGCTTCACTAATCTCTCCTTCTGTCATAGCACCATCGCCCATGGAACAAACCACTACGGGCAATTGACCATCTACACTGGTGACTAATTTATCGTGTTGGTATTTTTCTAAGTATTGTAAACCCTGTGCCAAACCTGTGGTAGGAATGGCTTGCATGCCCGTAGCGCTAGACTGATGCACTATGGAAGGCCTAATGCCGTCCCTGCTACTTGGATGACAATAATAGGAACGGCCACCAGAAAAAGGATCTTCTTTTTTGGCCAGCAATTGCAGCATCATTTCGTAAGGAGAAAAACCAAGAGAAAGCATCATGCTATCGTCTCGGTAATAGGGACTGACCCAGTCGCAGGGTAGCAATTGCATACCCGTAGCAATCTGTATGGCTTCATGACCTCGTGATGTGCTATGAACATACTTGCAAACCGGACGGTTGGCATCATATGTTTCAGACATCGCTTTGGCGGTAACCATCAGCTTGTAAGCGTCTGTTAATATATTAGTGGTCAGCATGTATTTCTTTTTCCAGAACCTAATTCCTTATCGAATGGTCAGTTCAAACATTTTTTCTTTTTCCAGATATCCTTCTAACACATCTCCTACCACGGTCTCTCCCACGCCAGCTGGTGTTCCTGTATAAATCAGGTCGCCAATATTGAGTGAGAAATAATTAGATATATTAGATATGATCTGGCTAAAAGAGAAAATCATGTTCGTGGAGTCCCCTTTTTGAACGGCTTCTCCATTCTTGAGTAAGGAAAAATGAAGGGGATTTTCCAGCAAATCAGGGGTCAGGTTAATCCACTTTCCAAGGATGGCTGAATTATCCCAGGCCTTGGCTTTCTCCCAGGGGAGACCTTTCTTTTTCAGTTCTGCCTGAATATCCCTTGCTGTGAAATCAATCCCAAGGCTCAAAGCGTCTACATACTTTTCGGCCTGGTCTTCTGAAATATACTTTCCGTTTTTAGAGATGCGTAGCACTAGCTCCACTTCATAGTGTAGCTCATTGCTAAACTCCGGATAGTAAAAAGGCGTCTGCGGTTGCAACAAAGCAGACTTGGGTTTCATGAAGATCACCGGTTCTTCGGGAACGTCATTGCCCAACTCTTTTGCATGCTCCGCATAGTTTCGGCCTACGCAGAAAATTTTCATAGCTCCTGTTTTAAAATAATAACTAAATAATCAGTGATGGATGCCCTAGACAGGGGTTCCGGGTACGGTTGATTACTTAAATCTTATTTACTCCTAGCTATAACTGCAAATAGGGCTTATTTATTATGTGAGGGAT
>CAMFLX010000379.1 GCA_945957555.1 uncultured Cytophagales bacterium | reverse complement strand
GAGATCGTAGACGATGAAAACCTACAGACGCCTTTGGTGAATTTCTCTGCCATAGAAGAATATTATGGTGAGGAGATGTTGGACGAAAAGGTGCGGACTCAACTAAAAATGCTCAGAGAGCAGCTTACGTCTTTTGAGGCCATCAAAGAAGTGCCCGTACCCCCGGCTTTAAACGCCACCTTGCGCCCTTATCAAAGGCAGGGCCTCAATTGGCTCAACTTTTTGGATGATTTCAACTTTGGAGGTTGCTTGGCCGATGACATGGGCTTGGGCAAGTCCATACAGATCATCGCCTTTGTGCTTTCACAACGGACAAAAGTACAGCACAATACCAATCTCTTGGTGGTGCCTACCACACTTATTTTTAATTGGCAAGCTGAGGTAGAGAAGTTTGCCCCTTCCATCCAGATCCTCACCATTCATGGAGCTGATCGAGTGAAAAGTACGGAAGGCTTTGACCAGTATGAGCTTATATTGACGTCCTATGGGACACTACTTTCTGATGTCAACTTTTTGAAGAACTATACCTTTAACTATATCTTTCTCGATGAGTCGCAGAACATCAAAAATCCTGAGACTGAGCGGTACAGAACCGTGCGCATGCTGCAGTCGCGCAACAAGATCGCGATTACAGGTACGCCCATAGAGAACAATACCTTTGACCTGTACAGTCAGCTGTCCTTTGCTTGTCCGGGTCTCTTAGGCAGTAAGCAGTACTTCCGGGATATCTATGCGATTCCTATAGACAAGTTCAAGAGCACACCACATGCGATGGCCCTACAAAAGAAGGTGCAGCCGTTTATGCTCCGAAGAAGCAAACAGCAGGTGGCTATCGAATTGCCTGACAAAACGGAAATGGTACTGTATTGTGAAATGAAAGCGGAACAACGCAAGATCTACGACGCCTACGAAAAGGAATTCCGTGAATACATCTCGGCCACGACCAATGAGGAACTGAACAAGTCACCCATGAATGTGCTGAAAGGTTTGACCAAACTGAGACAGATCTGCGATGCACCTGCCTTGCTCGGTAGTGATGAATTGTATGTCGGCGCTTCTGCCAAAATAGAGATTTTGATGGAACAGATCGAAGGCAAGATGCATCAACACAAGATACTCGTGTTTTCGCAGTTTGTAGCCATGTTAGACTTGATCAGAAACGAGCTCTTGGCCAGAAAAATAGCATTTTCTTACCTCACAGGCAGTACGCGCAACCGCGAAGCTGAGGTCAATGCCTTTCAGAATGATCCCAAGGTAAAAGTCTTCCTCATCAGTCTCAAAGCGGGAGGTACAGGGCTCAACCTTACCGAGGCTGACTATGTGTATTTGGTAGACCCATGGTGGAACCCTGCTGTAGAAAACCAAGCCATAGACCGCTCGCACCGCATCGGTCAAAACAAAAAAGTTGTTGCCGTCAGGCTCATTTGCCCAGACACTGTAGAAGACAAGATCAGGCTCATTCAAGCCAGCAAAAAAGACCTGGCTCAAGACTTGGTACATACCGATACCTCTTTTCTCAAATCGTTGTCTAAGGAGGATTTGCTTGCTATATGTTGATTTAAAGGTTTGTTTAAGGATTTTAAGTACGCCATGGTTTGCTTTATACATTAGCTAGCGCTTTAATTATTATTCTCTGACTTATTCTGAATATAATGATTAAGTACTTTTATCCAATCGATTTTGCCTAACCTAACCCAATCAATAGCTGAAATTAGATTAATCAATCCAAGTCCGAATGCCAAGTCTTCATTGGGTTTAATCACAGAATAGGAAAATGATTTATTTTCAAGTAAAAAAACAGTTGGTTGAAATCCATCCTCTTCATCATGTCCAATCTGCATGTATATTGACTTTGAAAAGATAATCGTTTCTGGATTATTTTTATCTTTTTTAGAAGTTTCAAACTCCTTCTCAAGTTCTTCAAGTTTATCATTGGTTAGCTCAGTCTTACGCGATATTATTCCACAATATATTGGATTTCTATATTCAGGATAATTCTTACTATAATTAGTTTCTCTATCAAGAGGTTCAAGATAAGAGTCAAATGTTTCAACCTTAATTTGTTTTCTTGATGAAACAAATTTTTTTACTTCCCTTATCTGTCGTAGTGCTGTATTAAATACTTTTTCCGTCAAATTGTATTTAGCTTCAAAATATGCATAAACTGCTTCAACTGGAATGTTTTCTTTTCTTGCAAATTGTTGTTTGTTGTGTAATCGTATCGTAGGGAAACTTTGTTGGTCATATATAATAATATCGTCTCCAACACTATTTCCATCATAATTCACAATATGCCCTCTACATACACCATACTTTTCAGGGAGAAATGCTCTAAGTATTTCACAAATCGCTATTTCAAATTCAACCCCATAATCAAAATTATAATCAGGAAATATATCTTCAAGTCGCGAGTTAAATTTTCTTGATAGTAGTTCTGCATATTCCTTATAAGCTTTCATATTATTTCAGTTTTTGTTACAGTCTCAATCTTTGCTTATTGCACACAACATTTATCTGGAGGTTTATAAGTTTGCTCTCGGGTAAAGCCAAGGTTTTGTTCATACTTCAATGGTAAGTGATATTTCTCAAAATTCCAAATGATAGAAGGGCTTTTGATACCGTTTATGGCCATGGAGAAGCATGAGCCAATTGTCGCAGTCGCAATGGGCAGATATTTTTTGCATGAGGTCATTGTCGCAGTCGCAACAGGTAGAATTTTTTTGCATGAGGTCATTGTCGCAGTCGCAATGGGCATAATTTATTTGCATGTGGCTGTTGCGGCAGTCGCAATGGGCAGAATTTATTTGCATGTGGCTATTGTCGCAGTTGCAACGGGCATAATTTATTTGCATGAGCCTATTGTCGCAGTCGCAAAGGGTAGAATTTTTTTGCATGAGTATGTTGCGGCAGTCGCAATGGGTAAAATTTTTAAATATATGAGTATTGCGCCTCTAGCAATAGTGTGTTTAAGAATGAAGCCTGCTTTGTTAATAGATGTTGAGAGCCTTTATGCAGAGACAGATTTAATATTTTTTTATAATTGCTTAGATGACCTCAATTCGAGATAAGGATTTTTGAATTCTGGGGAAGAAGAGGACAGGCATTCAAGTTGTAAATCCAGCTTTAGCGGGGAAAATGCGAGGGTTTTGTGGGTAGTAGCCAACAAATCCTTGTGTTTGAGGGCGAGGCACGAGACCGAGTTTCAAGGATTTGGGCTATAGCGAGGTAAGGAAACCCCGCAATTTTCTTGTAGCCTTGATTTTTTGCTACTTTTGTATCAGA
>CAMFLX010000378.1 GCA_945957555.1 uncultured Cytophagales bacterium | reverse complement strand
GACCTAAGTGAAACGATTACGAATTTAAACAATACAAGCTCATTTAAAAACTGTAAATGACTTAGATGATGAAATAATTATTCAAAACACAGAATATATCAACATAACCAATACGTAAAATTAGCACAGTTCCTTAGCCGAAGTACATGAGTCATACCCTATAGATGATCTTTCATGCATATAAGGCACAAGACACACCATGATTAATCCAAAAATATACCCACATTATCCAATACACATTTTGAGACTTTCGGACTATTGCAATAGTCCGATGACAATGTTTCGAAAACTTTCATGTAAAAACGACTTAAAAACCAACTCCAAAAATAAGTCAATAACGAATCAATAAATACCTGTAAAAAAGACATTTAACACACAACATATAAGTTAATAACTAAAAAGGACTATTGGACTATTGTCGGACTATTGTCGGACTATTGACAATAGTCCTTTTGTCTGCATTTGATTCGTCCATAGTTTTGTATCATAGTTTTTCGACAAATAGAAACTGCAAACATGAAAAAGACAGAAATGAAATATAGAGACATTGACCATCAACAAACTGATGGACAATACAACACACGTATATTGGTCTGGCCTTCGACATTATATAATACCATAGTATGTATACCGAGTCTTTTCGCACCCTCTGACATAGATGGTGCAACACGCCCCTATTACCACGAAGAAATACCCTCCAAACTAACCTTATTACTTGACGAACGAGACGAATACCATGATCTCAAACACAACGAACCAGTTATATACCATGAAAGTATATCATTTATTGACGATTGTTCAACAATTGGAGTATGTGCTGACACTTGCACGGAAAAAGCGTTAAAATTGGGCAAGTATACTCCGCAAACCCTAGGGCGTGGCTTTAACTATAAACGGTTAAAGCGCATTGCCGATCCCAACTTGAGTTGAGATCTACCGGTCAGCTTGGTGGTTCGCACAACAAGCACAACCTGCTCCTAATTAATTTTTATGCGAAATCAAAGACTATAGGTGCATGCACCAACTTATAAGCCAAATCCATTACACTGGCATTGATAAAGGTACTTTGTTCCTTTACCACTACACCATACGCTTCGTGAATATGACCACATATATGATACTTAGGTTTCAATTCATCAACTTTCAACCTTAGGTCTTCACAGCCTACATGCTCTCCCATACTGGTTCTATCAAGAATATGAGCCACAGGCCCATGGGTGATTAATATATCGGTATGACTTGGGATGAGCTCCCAATGTTTTCTAATGACGGAACCCCGAGCCCTATTAAAGGCCCAATCGTGAAACCAAGGTTGTATGGGAGAACCCCAAATGTGAATGCCTTCAATACTTATTCCTGAGTCATTTAAATAAATTACACCATCGGGGACTAAGGCACTGATAGCCTCATCGGTAGCTCGCTCAAAGAAAAAATCGTGATTACCCGCTATAAAA
This sequence comes from uncultured Cytophagales bacterium, assembly GCA_945957555.1. Classification (GTDB taxonomy): domain Bacteria; phylum Bacteroidota; class Bacteroidia; order Cytophagales; family UBA9547; genus CAMFLX01. The sequence goes on along the minus strand of CAMFLX010000378.1, from coordinate 1,843 downwards.
ACCTTGTACTTAAATGATAGCCCAGCATACCAAGCCAAGAAATCCTCCACTTGGGATACGGTGCCTCTTTTACTGACATCTCCTGCATGGATAATCATATCACCCTCGGGCAAGATCAAGTCTTTATGTACCCCATGAGTATCTGATATGGCCACGATTTTCATAGAATGCTGTATTCTTTAATATGATAGATGGTTTAGATCTCACCAAAAAGTCCAGAACTGAGGTAACGATCCCCACGATCACAAATAATACATACGATGACGCCCTTATCCAAGGTTTTTACCAATTCTGAAGCCCCATGCACGGCACCACCACTACTCATACCCCCAAAAATAGCCTCTTCCCTAGCTAATCTTTTGGTCATTGCGGTGGCATCTGCTTCGCTAATGTCTATGATCTGATCTACACGCTTAGGATCGTAGATCTTTGGTAAATATTCTACAGGCCAACGTCTGATCCCAGGGATCTTTGACCCATCAGTTGGCTGACACCCTACGATCTGTATGTTGGGGTTTTTCTCTTTTAAGTACATGGATGTTCCCATGATCGTACCCGTGGTACCCATAGAAGATACAAAATGGGTAACCTCTCCCTGTGTATCTTTCCAGATCTCAGGGCCGGTGCTTTTGTAGTGCGCCAAGTAATTGTCAGGATTCGCAAATTGATTGAGCATCAGATAACCACCCTTGGCTACTTGCTCTGTTGCATAATCGATAGCCGCTTCCATACTCCCTGCTGCAGGTGTCAAAATCACCTTAGCACCGAAAGCTTCCATGGTAAGTACTCTTTCTTTGGTAGAGTTTTCAGGCATTACTAATTCAATATCCACACCTACCAGTCTAGCTATCATAGCCAAGGCAATACCTGTGTTACCGCTAGTAGCCTCAATGAGCTTCATGCCAGGCCTAAGCTCTCCCCTATCCAAGGCACCTTTGATCATCGCATAAGCCGCACGATCTTTGACACTCCCGCCAGGGTTGTGGCCTTCCAGTTTTGCATATACCTTTACATTAGGTTTGTTAAAGATACGGGTCATTTCCACCAGTGGTGTATTCCCTACCAAATCTACCAAATTCATATTTAATATTTTAAAAAATTAAAAACCAAAGGATTATAAGTCAATAGGATGATGCACTTCGTCAGACTTCATATTGATCTGCGAAAAACCTGTAAAATCATACAATTGCTCGTCAAATAAATGTGATGGATGCACCTTCTGCAAAGATCTAAAAATGATCTCGGTACGATTTGGGTATGACTTCTCCCATTCGTCAAGCATCATTTTTACATTTTTACGCTGCATATTAGGTTGAGAACCACATAAGTTGCAAGGAATGATGGGAAATGCCCTAAGCTCTGAATATCTTATAATATCTTTTTCCGCACAAAAGGCCAAGGGACGAATGACCACATGGGCGCCGTCATCACTTCTGAACTTGGCTGGCATGGCTTCCAATTTGGCATTGAAAAACATGTTCAAAAAGAAAGTCTCTACGATGTCCTCCCTGTGGTGCCCTAAGGCAATCTTCGTGGCACCTATTTCCGTAGCCACACTATACAATGTCCCCCTTCTCAACCTGCTACAAAGGCTACACATGGTCTTACCTACGGGTACTTTTTCTTTGACTATGGAGTAGGTATCGCGCTCAACGATCTTATAGTCCACCCCTAGATTTGCGAGGTACTCTGGAAGTATGTGTTCTGGATAATCTGGCTGCTTTTGGTCCAAATTAACCGCAATGATACTGAAATCCACAGGTGCCTTTTGTTGAAAGTGTAGGAGCATATCTAGCATAGTATAGCTATCCTTCCCTCCCGACAGACAGACCATTACCTTGTC
>CAMFLX010000377.1 GCA_945957555.1 uncultured Cytophagales bacterium | reverse complement strand
GGGTAAGTATCCTTCATACTAAAGACTTTGACCGTTTTCTCGAGCTACTCAACCTCAAAACAGGACAAGAAAACGAAAAAGATACACCTCAAAACAAAAAACAACCCGCATCCAGGACACAAATAAAAGAAGAAAAGGAATTATTTTAAGTACAAATACTCAATAATTAGTTATATTTACTCAAATAAATCAAAATAAAATAGTTAATTCCTTTTTATTTAATACAAAAGAACTGTAATTTTGTACTCAAACTTAATAAGTTTATTCATAGGTTTGATTGCAATTATTAGAATAAAAACGCCACTTAATCTTTAAGTGGCATTTTTTTGCCCACACTAAAGCTGATACTGCCTATTCATACTCTCTAGTAATGAAATAAAAGTCTCAGTCCTTTCAATACCCTTGACTTTTTGTATCTTACCATGCAAGATCTCCATCAAATGCTTTGTATCTCTACATATAATCTTAGCAAAGATACTATAGTAGCCTGCTGTGTAATTCGAACTCAAAATCTCCGAAATCTCTTTAAGACGTTCAACCTCCGACTCATACAGTTCACTTTTTGCAAATAAATCCCCAAAAAAGCATTTATATCATAACCCAACTTCGAATAGTCGATCAACAAAGTATATCCTTTAGCTACACCCATCTCAGCCATTTTTTTCATTCGAACATGAACGGTAACACTTGACACAAAAACCATTTTTGCAATCCCTGTATAAGGTATAGTAGCCCCTTTAAGCAAAATCGATAAAATTTTCAGATCAATACTATCAAGGTCCAAAACCAGTAATTTCTTTTCTGTAATAATCCAAACAAACAATATAAAATACCGAAAACTACTTACCTGCACCAACTAATAACACTAAACAACTTAAATGCGTTAACATACTCAGATGTAGGGTAACGAAATTGGTAGCCTTACCCGCCAGTCTTGCGGGTGGTGAGTTCGGGACGATAATGCTCGCATTACTAACCGCCCCCTAGTAGTTCGACTCTACCCCCTACAGCAAAACTCCAATCAGAATACATCGGGTTTATTTTTACTTCTAAAACTGAATATCCTTTAACAATAGCTCCAATCTTGCACTGTTATTAAAATTATTTTCTACAATTTGATAACAAATACGAAACAGAGTATTTTCCTTCAATCCAGAGATAAAATGCGCCATTTTAAAACCAATAGCATCAAATGCCTGTACATTATCTCTTTGAAACAAACACATTTTGATGTGCTCTTCCTTCATAATTTTAATAGGAGTCTTGAAATATACGCCATTACTAACAAACACGGGTTGCATATTCTTTGGCCCAAATGGCGAAAACTGCCGAATCACATCATAAAATTTCTGAGTAATCTCATCAAAACCAATACAAAGATCAACCTCTATGATCGGATTTAATTGCTCTAATGAAATTCTCTTACGAACGACTTCCTCAAATTTAAGCCTAAATGGCATCACATTCTCAATCTTAAGCGTCAATCCAGCCGCATGCATATGACCTCCATACTGCTCCAACAACTCCCCACACTCCTCTATTCCTTTATATAAATCAAACCCTGGAATTGACCTAGCAGAACCAACGGCCTTACCATTACTTTCTGTCAAAATAATGGTGGGTCTATGATATTTCTCAATACACCTTGAAGCAACGATACCAACGACCCCTTTATTCCAATCATTTTTAAAGAGAACCGTAGACCAGGCAGTTCGAACAAATTCGTCATTTTCAATCATCAATAAGGCCTCTTCAGTAATGCTACTATCAAAATCTTTACGCGTTGTGTTGTTATCATTTACCAGTTTAGCACGCCCCATCGCCTCTTCCAATGTCTCCGCTATTAACAAGCCCACACTAGCTTTTGCATGCTCTATTCTGCCAGCAGCATTTATTCTTGGTGCAAAGCCAAAAACAATATTATGTACATTTATTTCCGATTTAATACCTGCAACACTTTTAAGCGCCTCGATTCCCGGCTTTAAGGGTTTATTCATTAGCTTAATACCATGATAAGCCAAAACACGATTTTCCCCAGTTATCGGAACAATATCAGCACAAATACTAATCGCTACATAATCTAAATATTTCAAATAACATTGATCCTCAATTCCCATAGAATGGCAAAGCCCTTGTAGCAGCTTAAATCCTACCCCACAACCCGAAAGCTCCTTGTATGGATACAAGCAATCTGTCCTCTTAGGATCTAAAATAGCAACTGCTGGCGGTAGCACATCTGCAGGCAAATGATGATCACATACAATCACATCTATATTATAGTTTTTCGCAAGACATAGGGCCTTATCCGACTTAATTCCGCAATCAAGCGTAATAATTAAACTAAAACCACTAGACCTTGCGAACTCTATTCCTTGCAATGAAACACCATATCCTTCAGTATACCTGTCTGGAACATAATAATCTAAGATTAGAAATGGAAAATTCTCTTTTAAAAATGAATACATCATTGAAACAGAAGTTGTTCCATCAACATCATAATCCCCATAAATGAGTATATTTTCCCGCTCTACAATTGCCATCCTTAACCGATCAACAGCCTCTGACATATCTTTCATCTCAAAAGGATCATGTAAGTGAGATAAATCTGGTCTAAAGAAAACCTTAGCTTCATCAAAATTACCGATATCTCGATTCAACAATAATATAGCTGTTGCCTCAGAAACATTGAGAGATTTCCGTAGCAGATCAATATCTACTTGTGATGGCCTTGATGCTATTTTCCATTGTTTAACATTCATCTAACAAAATTAATAATAAATGAGTATACCAAGATCCTTACCTGAAAATCTTCGCTTACCAAGTCATCCAAAACGTTATGAAAAACAATACCAATCCATGCAAACGCACTTTCAATCTCCTAATGAAGCTCAATAAATAATTCCAAATTACCCTCCAAGAGCCAAACTTTACATTACGAACATAGAAATAAATTTCTTATTCAAGATGTCAATATTTTCCACGGATGAAACCAACAATACAATTAGTACAGGAATCATTCTAAAAGTGAATTTACAACATCGTTCCAACATCAAAACAAAATTACTATTGATATTTAATACTATATTTTGAATTTTCTGACATTCACAGAAACAAAGTAGACATTTATACTTTAATAAAAAAAATCAATACATAGCAGCTTAATCTTTTTCATTCTTTATATTGAATACCATTGCTCAGTTTTCTATATTTGATGTAAATTCATTCAAAAACTCTTATTTATGATATCATTAAAAGACAAACTAGAAGAAATCCTCCCATCTGTTTTACCCAAAGATGAAACAAATGCTATAATGG
>CAMFLX010000376.1 GCA_945957555.1 uncultured Cytophagales bacterium | reverse complement strand
TTCTTTATGTTCAATTTTTTGAAACAGGTCAAACTTTAGATTAGGTTTTAATATTTTTTTGTAATCATAGATAGTAACAAACTGCCATAAAAACAAATTAACAGAATCTATTTCATGTTTATCCTTTCTCTGGAAAAAGTAGATTTTGTATTTTTCTTTAAAATAAAATTGTATCGAGTCTACATTATTGAAAAAAAACGAGTTCCTAAAAAAATCATCGTGAGAACAGATCATCTGTCTACCAATAGTATCCCAATCAGTCTGAGAATAGAATAAAACATTCTTGATAAAAGGAGAGTCCAATTCATAATTATATTCAGAACTATATTCGCTGTAAGAAGCCTTCTTTTCATCATCATTACAAGTTAGATAATCATAATAATAAGGGTTAAATACTCTGAAATATTGTTCCTTAGGTTCTTTGCCCAAAAGAATTTTGAACGAAAACACAAATGGAATTAAGGCTAAAATATATCTCATTTTAATTTTGACTTTGTTGTGGTTTTATAAACATTGATTTATATCTTGAGAAGATATTTGCAATATAAAGTAGAAATAGATATTGCGTACTAATTGGCGTCTGAATTTTTTTAATTCTTTTACTGATCTTCCGAAGAACCAGCTCCGATGAGTCTGAGGCATCTGGAAAAAAAGATAATTGAGGATCTCCAGATCTGGATGTTTTGCGGTGGTGTATGAGTTGTGATGCTAAAACGAAGTCGAGTAAATCCAATGATTATTCAGATATTTTACGGATATAATACACATTGTAATATTTTGTACTTGCGACGTCTCCAGGCTTAAGCAGATCCTCTTTTGTTTTTGTACCCTTATTTATAGTATACTTATCATTATAGAAAGCCATCGATGTATTCACTCCTTGGGTAGCGTTCTCTGTAAAACCTTTTCTTATCAAATCTTTTTCAAAATCAAATTGAGCCGCAATGTTATCCTTATCTTTTCTTGAGGTAGCAGGAGACCTTTGTTCATAAACCAATCCACCAGAACCCACCTTTATTAACATCTCTAGTCTTTCGTTAGTATATACTGTCCCAGAATCTTTAAGAGTCCATTTATAATTGATCCTATTGAGATCATTCAAAACGGAATCTTTAGGCCTTGTGCCACCTAAAATACTTAAGAGATGCTCAATAGCAAGATCACCTGTTGGAATCGTCAAATACTTCTTCAAATCCTCATCCCCTATCAGTATCTCGGCCATTTGTGGATAATCCTGCGAATAAACAACATCCACTACAGCACCTTCATACACCCATTTGTATTTCTTTTCACCTACACTTTCCGAAATAAAATACTTTTTTCCCGATAAATCCGAATACCTCACAGAGACATTGTAAGTAGTACGAGTACCATGTCTTATTGAACTTGTTGATATCGCCTCTTTGTACACAACAACTCCTTTTGAAACAGCACCTTCAGATTTTAGTACTTTTACTTTTTTATCCTCATGATAAAATAATAATACAAACAACAATATGAGGGCAGGAAAAACCATGGTTGAAAATAATCGCGTTTCCTTTGGTATCGTTTTTTTTTCTAGTGATGAACTAAGTTTGATTTTATTAAAGGATTCAAAATCCCACAAAAACTGAAAACCACAAATAAAGAAAGCAGCTGCACCCACCGTGGAAATAAGAAAAGCCCTAGCTTGATATATATGTAAGGGAATTCCGAAGAAAAGGAAAACTAAAACAACAAATGTACATACAAGCCAGAATGTTCTTCTTCTGTTCATAGAATTATCTAAAATTAATAGCCTCAGGCTTACTTGCTAAAATAGGCAAGGATGTCAAATTATGAAAACAAATAAATAGCAGTACATATCTAATTAATCATCACTATAGCACCCTTCACTTCCACTTGCCCACTGGCCTTAAGGCTGGCTTGTGAGGAACCTTGGGCAGCAAAGGCCATTTTGGCTTTGGCGTTTACATTATTGCCCTCTATGGTGGCATCTGCTTTTGAATTGAGTGTGATTCCCATCGCATCTACAGAGAAGGCGCCCTTGGCCGTAATCTTAATGTCTTTGGGACTATCCAAAACGATCCCACTAGCGGAAAGCTCTATCTTGTTGCTGTTTTGGTCCGTCAAGGTAATAGACTTTGCATCGTCACTGATCACCAATTTATTACCGGCAGGAGTTTCTAAGGTAATCACCTTTTTTTCTTCGTCAAAAATGAGTTTTAACTTGCTTTTGGTTACAATGGCCTTGGTATTGTTTTTTGCTTCTGGTGTATAGGGTGGTTTGATCTTTTTCCCAAACAATGAACCTAATATGATCGGGTAGCGAGGATCATCGCTCAAGAAGCCTAATACGACCTCATCTCCTACTTCGGGCAGAAAGAAAGTACCAATGTCACTAGAAGCATACTCATGTGTCAACCTTGCCCATACCCCATCACCAGCGGCAGCAATCACGGGCACGTTGACCAAGATGCGGTACTCTCCATCAGGATCTTGATCAATTTGTTTAACGGTCCCGATCTGGAGCCCTTGGATACCCGGCAGTACGCCCATGGCAGGCGGTGACAATATTTGCTTGGTTTCGGCAAACCACTTATGGGGCAAGCCAAATCCCACTTGTGTAGTCCAGGCTCCCGCTTCTAATCGATGAAATACCTTAGAGATGTAGGCATCTCCATTCATCCTAGCCCCAAAGCCATTCAGTTGGATCAATTTACCCAATGCAGGTGTAGCATTACCAGGAAAACTCACGGTACCGCGTATTTTGGAAAGACGAGATTTCAGGAGCTTCGCATTGGCCCAGACCTTGAGCATGGCTGCTTCTTCAGGGGTGGTAGTGCTCATGGTATAAGCACCCGTAGCCAATACTGAGGAAAGTGTCTTGCCTGTTATATTCCCTTGAGCATTCACTGAAGGCTCCACAGAGACTCCTGAACTGGCGGCTTGTTGTGTACCATCCCAAGAAGAACAAGAAACACTATCCAACTGCTGGGTAGCATCCATCTCTCCCTGAAAATCGATCACATCCACGCCGTAGGTCAAGCCCAAGACTGCGGCCTCTGATACTTTCGGCGCGCCGATCTCCACCTTACCATCGTTACAAATGACTACAAATCCATTTACTTCGGCTCTTGAAACTATAAAGTCCCAATCGGTACTATCGAACTGAACTATCTTTTTATGTTGGTAAGTGCTGGCCTCTACCGTTTTGGCAACTCCTGCTGCCGCAAGGACTGCGGTAATGACATCACTGTCTTTTTTATCTTTGTAATAGGCGCTTTTGCGGTTTACGGTTAACTTCAATGCTTCATCGGAACACTTAACGGTGAGTTGCGAGGCCA
>CAMFLX010000375.1 GCA_945957555.1 uncultured Cytophagales bacterium | reverse complement strand
TCTTCATTCAAGCTAGCATTACTAGCTTTTCATTCAGAAAAACTCCGTGTCTCATCACTTTTTCCTATCATTTCGTCTCGCTACAAAGTCTAATGCTTAATCTGGGTTTAATCGTTCCCCAAAACACCGTTTATCGTTATTTCATACAACTCTACTACAACCCTCCAAAGCGGTGAAGCCTTGGAGGGTTTTTTATGGTATACCATCGTCACGCGTTTGTAACGCAGACGGTTGAGAAAGGCGATTGTATCGGCATAAAACATTCTTTGGGGCACGTTTTGGGATTTGTGTATGCCAAGGTGGCTGCAACTCTCCAAAGGTTCTAAACTTTTGGAAAGGTTTACTTGGTATGAACACTAACCCCAACCTGCCCTTGACATGCCAGACTTTCCAAGTCTTTAAGACTTGGAAAGTCTAATGCTCCATATCTAAGTGTATAGTTTATCAATTGTATTATAATGCATCATACGCGTTTGTGGAGACACAAACGAGGGCGGGCAAGGACGGAGACAGTTTAGGAGAGTCGCTATCTGCAAAACTGTTACTATTTGAAGTTGAAGCTAGGCCTATAATTTTGCATCATTTGCTGTCGCATCATGTGATTATGAAGAGGGGTATAATTATGGTTATAGAAACTTTCCTCCCTTGTAAAACTATTGATACTGAAACAAATCGGGACTACAATTTCTTGGCTAACCTTTTCCTTTAGCATTTTGGCTGGTTTCCAGATCTTATAAAAATTGATTTGATTAAAAAACGCCATAACTTTTTTATCACATTCTGCATCGACGCCTTTGATGATCTCCATACTCGATGCCCGACCATTGGGCTCCACTATGCATTTCAATAAAACATAGCCTTGGTGGTACTGGCGCAGTGCATTCAGCGGATATCTCAATGAAGCTTCTATTTGTGTTTGAAATCCTGATAGGGAGACTAAAGATGCATTTTTTTGACAAAATTGGTAAATAAGCTTGCCATTGGCATCCTTATAACAGGAACTAATGAGTTTTTTCCCCACATAAGTTCTTGTGATTTCTCTTTTCAAAAGTGAATCGTAAAAAACTTCTGTGGCATTGCCATTCATGTCAAACAGGCTTTCACCTTTAGGGTTAAGAACTTGCTCAAACGAAGGGTCTGCTTCGCTAGAATATTCGTAATGCAGTTGTCCATTTGGGTAATATACTTTTATGGGGCCGTAGAGCACGTTATTCCTATAGGTACATTTTCGTCTAGGTGCACCGCTTGCGTAATAATACGTAAAATCGCCATACTTCTTGCGTGGAAGGAAAGAGGACAATTGGCCTTCAAACACTACCAAACCCTCTTTGTTACGGTAACGCTCTTGCGATATCGAGTCTTTTAAAGAAAGTATTTCCGAACTATATTGCCAGTTTTTGCTACTATCTACCGTATTCCAATAGAGATCATAGTACTGAAGTTCCCCTTTGGCGAAGCGCTTTTCGTGATTATAGATGCTGAGAAGTTTAAGGAGCTGGTCGGTACAGTCCTCCTGCTCCAGCAAGGATACAATATAAGGCGATGTCTTGAAAATCGATAAAGCTACAGGCTTGAACGCCTCTTTCTTTTTAGGAAATGAGATGAACTCTTTTTCAGTAGCCGATTTTGCCAAATAAGACACTTGAACCGTACTTCCACCGACATAGTGATGCTGATATAAAGTGTATGCACCTACAGTACCCAAGACTTTGGCAAATTGTTTTTTAGTGAAGACCTTCTGCTCCCAACTTCTGATCCCCAATGGGTAGGTTTCGATATCTAGCGAAAAATCGCTAATCACCGTAAAAGAGTCCCTCCCTAGTACATAACCCAGAGACGCTTCTGGCTTGATGGTTTCCTTTTTACCTTCCCAGGTTTCTTTGAAAACAAGTTGCTCCTTATACTCTGCAAGCTTTATAAGCCCCTCTTTTTTTTGGTGATTGAGATCGTAATAATGGCCATAGGCAAAGTCATTCCCTATGTCAAACGTGATCAAAAGTCTTTTCTTGGGCTGATAGTCAAAGTCTGCACAGCCTTCAAGAAACTGATAGTTGATGTCCATTACCGAGCCTACTTGTGCCTGAAGTGGATTTGATTGGGTAAATGCATAATTGCATAAAGATAATACCAAATAGGTAAAAATTTTGTTTTTCATAACCGAAAGGTAATTGTTGGGCAAATATAGGATATTGAGCTTATATGACAATGTTGTGGGCTTAGATTTTAAAGATGATGAAAAAGAGCCCAGACTGGGCGAGAGAAGCTTATATCACCCTGTCTGGGTTTTGGTCTCTCTTTTAAGTAAAACTGTATTTGTTTTCTTGTAGTTTTGCAAAGTAAACCCAGAATACGCATTGGGGATTGTGACGAGACGGAATGATACAAAAAAGTCGTGAGACACGGAGTTTTTCTGAGTGAAAAGCTAGCAAGTCTAGCTTGAATGAAGAAAAATGAGTATCGAAATGAATTTGAGGTAGCATTTTGTCGTAGTAAATTTCTAATGCGTATTCTGGGGTAAACGTATATCTCGATGAATGAGTTTTTTACAGAAGAAGTGATCAAGCTATTGGCCTCTTTGCTCGTTGGGGCTATTATTGGCGCAGAACGCGAATACAGAAGCAAGGCTGCAGGATTTCGCACGGTCATTCTCATCACTATGGGATCATGTCTGTTTACACTGCTCTCCATGCGCATGGGTGCTATCAATGACGAAGCCCGCATCGCCGCTAATATAGTTACAGGGATCGGCTTTTTGGGTGCAGGCGCTATTTATCGCGATAAAATCAGCATCAGAGGGCTAACTACCGCTACCACCATTTGGGTTGCGGCAGCCTTGGGTATGGCCATCGGTTGCGGTGAGTTTAAACTAGCCTTCATGGTTACAGGCGTCGTCATGGTCATCTTATTGAGTTTTTCGCGGTTTCAAGAAGTAATCGAAAAGGTACATCAAGAAAAAAACTACAAAATCACCTTTGAGCCCAACATTTCATTGGTGAGCGATATAGAAGAATTGTTTGACCGATACAAACTGAGCTATAAGCGTGTCAAACAAATCCGTTACAAGGACGACATCATCATCATTTTTGCTGCTGAAGGCAAAGAGCGCAATCACAAATTATTCACCAAAGAGCTGTACAAAGAAAAGAAGATCAAGGGATTTGAAGTGTAGGAAGGGATCCCAGAAGACTTCGCAACTTACCATGGTGTGGGACGAACCATGGAAGACAGGCTTTAAACATTTCCGGAGACAAAAATGTGGGGTATAACGCACACCAAGGTAGCTTCAACCCTCCAAGGGTTCCGAAACCTTGGAGGGTTTTCCATGGTATAAGACGAACCAAGAAAGAGTTACTTTATACTTTACTCTAAATATTT
>CAMFLX010000374.1 GCA_945957555.1 uncultured Cytophagales bacterium | reverse complement strand
GTATAAGAGACAGCACCAGTGCTTACCTTTTCGTCGTACACCACTGCATCTTTAGCGTATGCCAAACGCTGATCCTTATGGTCCACCATGTATATTTGCATCAATTTGTCCTCTGCAATGATATGTCGGTCAATATCTTCCTGGGCAAAAAACTCCCTATAAAACTCAGTCTTTACACACATACCTGAGCCTGCAATCGTTGCCGAAGCACCCAACACAAAAGGAACCTGCCTTTGGGTATGATTATAGTAAAATTCACTCATTGCATCCAAGCAAGCATAGGTGGTATCTAGGTTTTTGGCAGTGCGTCGCCCCTGTACGATGTCAAACCCTTCCTGAAGTCTTCTATTGATCCTTGCTAAAAAATCTGGCTTTACCAAGTTATCAGGATCGAAAATCACGGAATGACTATGCGCTCTTACGAAATGATCAATTGCATATTTGATAGACTTGGACTTGGAAGACAAAAATGGTTGTGGCCTTAAGTAAGTCAAATGCTCATGAACAATGGGATAATTCAATGCCTCACAATGATCTGCCACCAAATACACATGAAAATTGGGATATTCTTGAGCAAGTAGTGATCTGACCAGATTTTCAGTAATGGCTATATTTTTATAGCCTGTAATAATACAAGCAATATCCTTCTGAGTATCATCAACAATTTCCCTACTGTATGATATTGTAAGACTCAGCAAATTAATAATCGCAGGAAATACTGCGAAAACGATGAATATAAATAATAAAAGATAAAATACTATCCAGACAACAACCATAGCTACGTGAAGCACCCGTCTAAAAACCTAAGTACAGCAAATATAAGGATTTTATTTCTTTAAGGCATATAATTATAAGTTTATACAAGTGAAATAGCCATTTATATATACACTACTACCTTCTTTTTACTACTCAATTTATTTTTTTAAAAGATAAGAGCTCACCCTTTGATCCACATTTTTCCGAATGTCCAAATAGAAAAGGTTATAATCAATAAAATGGTAATGATCTACGCCAGTGAGCTTAGACTGAAGCTCAGCTTGCGGACTAGCCCAAACGATCCCATGTTCTTTTGGTAAAACGATATTTACGCTCTTTGTATAAACTTCATCCAAGCTCTTGCCTACTGCACCAAGATGGTGTTGTGCTTTTGTCTCATTGGGCCCTAAACTCCAAGTGATAGGGTTGGTACACACCGCTGAACCATGCTCATCGGCAATATACTTGGGAACTTCTCCCGACTTAAAAGTTCTCCAAGTCACAAAACACTGGGTCTGAGTAGCACTCATACAAGGCTTAAGGGCCTCAAATTCATTTTTTGAGACTAACCAACCAACCAAATAGGCACAAACCAATCGATCTTCCAAACTATCATCATCTATAGATTCTTTAATGAGCCTGATGGCATGTAAAGTACCTTGACTATGCGCCGCAATGATAAAAGGACGGCCATGATTCTCATTCTTTACATAATAGTCAAACGCTGCTTTTACATCAGAATACGCTAATTCTATAGCACTGACTGACTGAGGCTTATCTCTTAAAAAGAAGGACTTAATATGGGCTTGTCTGTAGCGTGGGGCATAAATTCTAGCATGCTGGTTAAAGACACTTGCCTGAAACTTAATAGAGCCTTCATCGGTGTCTTTATTTATCTTCTCATTAGCCAGCTCTGCATTCCAGTTTTTAGTCGTCAGATTTTTGAGATAAGAGGTGGGATGTATAAAAAAGACATCAATTGTCGTATCCCTAATATCTGATTTGGCATAAGGAGGAATAGAGTCAGAAAAATCTTGCTTTAAAGGATGGGCTGCCCAGGTACTCAATTTTGCATAATTGGGAGCTCCTTCACGTTCTGCAGGGCTTTCATTTTTTAGTGACTTGTTATGCTGTCCGAAGATGTGTAAAGTAAGGGTAGCACAGGCAAAGAAAATATGTCTACAAAATATCATGATTACAAAATTATAAGATAATTTGAAATACTTGTACAAACTTTATAACATGACTAGTGTTCTATACCATAAAGAATTACAACAATCAGCATCTCTATCTATGGATACAACCTCAATTTAATTTAGGGTACATATTTGAACAATCGACTGCAATTATTAATTTTATACTTTGAGGTAGATATCTCAAAACAACAACGTATGGACAATTCAAAAATAGAACAGCTTAAACAAGCGCTTCTTTTCTCTCCCAACAATATTCCACTAAAGCTCCTCTTGGCACAAAGTCTTACAGATGCACTTAATTACGAAGAGGCTTTGGTTCAATACAAAGAAGTGCTTCAGATAGAACCCAAAAATCCGGAGGCGACTTACAATCTTGCTCTTTTGTATTTCAACAAGCAACAATATTCTACAGCTTTGGTCATTTTAGAAGAAACTATAGATATCTATAATGCACCCATTAATCATGTTGTATTGTATTCTAAACTCTGTATCAAAGAACATGATTACGCCAAAGCATTAGAATCCTATAAGGCCGTGTTAGAAAAAAATCCACATTTCAAAGACGAAGAACTTGACAAGGAGCTAAGAAATGCAAATGTAGACCCAAGTATATCAGACGACTCGTTTGATGAGTTTTACAATGAAGACATTGACCGGCCTAAAATCAATTTTGAGGATGTTGGTGGCTTACATGCTGTTAAGGAAGAGATTAGGCTTAAAATCATATACCCACTGCAAAATCCAGACTTGTACAAAGCTTACGGGAAGAAAATTGGTGGAGGCATCTTACTTTATGGCCCTCCAGGCTGCGGAAAAACACACTTGGCTAGGGCAACCGCTGGAGAGATCCAAGCTGGTTTTATTTCTGTAGGAATACATGACATTTTAGATATGTTCATAGGCCAAAGCGAAAAAAATCTTCATGGCCTATTCCAATCGGCAAGAGACCATTCCCCAAGTGTATTGTTCTTTGATGAAGTTGATGCTTTAGGGGCGAGCAGAACCGACATGAAAACCTCAGCGGGTAGACACCTCATTAACCAGTTTCTGTCGGAAATGGATGGAATCAGTACTTCTAATGATGGGTTATTGGTCTTAGCCGCTACCAATGCACCATGGCATCTTGATAGTGCATTTAGACGCCCCGGACGCTTTGACAGGATCATATTTGTACCGCCACCAGACGAAGAAAGCAGAGAATCGATACTTAAAGTATTACTTAAAGAAAAACCAACAGACAATATTGACTACAAATTAATTACAAAAAACACTAAGGAGTTTTCAGGAGCAGATCTTAAAGCTCTTGTTGACGTAGCCATCGAAGACAAATTAACGGAAAGCATGAAGTCTGGCAAGTTACAACCCGTATATACAAAAGATTTACTCAATGCTACTAAGAAAATAAAACCTTCAACCAAAGAATGGTTTACTACTGCTAAAAACTATGC
>CAMFLX010000373.1 GCA_945957555.1 uncultured Cytophagales bacterium | reverse complement strand
ATCCTACGCGGTCCTATCGCTCATTAGCCCCTTTAAAAATCGTTGGTGAAATAACCGATTGGGTGCGACAAACACCTGAAGAAGTAAAAAAATGGCGCGAAAAGCTGGCCAATAACAAAGGAGAGATTATTAATTAATTTCATCCCATACGTTTCATCTCTCCATAAAATAAAATCAGGAGCCATCGACAATGTCGATGACTCCTGATTTTGAGTGTAAGTCATAATAATAACGATTGCTCTTATTTAATCTTTATTTATTTTTTACTGATTTTAACCAATTCATTGCCTACACGAATCATGTAAAGGCCGTTAGCATAATTATTAAGATCTATAGACGTGCCTTCCCCCTGAAGCAGCACTTCCCCGACAGAATTCATGAGGATCCATTTTTCCGAATAAGGGAGATACACTTTATCCTGTGTCGGATTTGGGTACAATTTTAAGCCTTTAGTAACAACTATATCATCTATTCCCGTGATCACACATTGGGCATTGGTAAGGCCTGCTGGCAAATAAATCAAGTCCAAGTTAGCCAATCCATTGACCGTAGTGGCTGAAACTTTAACATTGTTTGATCCTTTTTTGAGTGCAACATTTATTGAGACATTGTCCCAGATGATCCAATCTTCGGTAGAGGGCAGTAAGAGATCACCTACCTTAGTACCATTGATGAATAATTGTCCATCTCTATCTAGGGTATCTCCATTGGCGTATCTAAATGTGAGTGTTGTGGTTTGGTCCAGATCGCTATTCAAAATCCAAGTAGCGGAAGCCCCAACGGCATTCGTAGTATTTACATACCCTTGACCAGAAAATCCTGAGTTTTTGCTTTCTAGCAGTACCCCATCTACTGCACAGGCAGTTTCTGCTTCCATATTACTTACACAAGGTTGATAACTACTGTTGCCCCCCACGCAAACACCACAGTTGTCTACATGGGCCGTTCCGTTTACATCACCATTACAGTCTTTCACACAAGCTGTTTTGCCAGTGTTTCCACCAACACAAATATTGCATTGATCCATATAGGCCGTACCACCTATGGTGCCGTTACAGTCAGCCATACAAGAGCCAGGTTTCAGACTGGTGGTACTAAATGTGATCTCATCCACATTGGGCCCACCGTCTGCCGTAGAGGCCGTTAGTGTAATCTTATTGGGGCCGGCAGTTAAATTAACGGTGAGCACTTCTACGTTCCAAGAAGTCCATGCACCCGTTAAACTTCCAGTGACAGTTGCTTGCTGGGTACCATTGACAGACAGTGCCATAGGTCTTGCTACGGTTCCTGCATTTGCATAGCGAATACCAAGCTTTACAGTCTGTGCAGCATTCGATACGAGGTACCAAGAGGCACTTGAGCCTACTGCATTATCAAGATTAAGATATCCGTCCCCTTGAAAGCCCGCATTTTTGGCTTCAAGCACCCCATTTGCCGTACAGAAGTTTTCACATTGTAGCGCATCGGTACAAGCGACGAGACCTGTAGTACCTCCTGAGCAAATACCACATGCATCTACAGTTGCTTTTCCATCTTTCACACCTTTGCAGTCTACCACACAAGCTGTTTTGCCAGTATTACCCCCTACACAGATCCCACAATCGTCTAAGGTTGCGGTGCCGTTAGCCACTCCATTGCAATCTACCGTGATTACCGAATTGTCTTTTTCAACCACGACGTTAACCGTGAATGTAAAAGCGGTGCCATCATTCCCAGTAACGGTGAATTTAAAAGATGCCATCCCGAAAAAACCAGTAGTGGGCACAAAGTGTGCTGTCTTGCCATCAGAAGCTAAAGTCACCGTACCATTGACCGCTGTGCCTACCAAATAAGTTGGTGATACTTTTGCAAAACCTTGGGTGTATACACTCATGTCAAAATCTAAAGTCTTGTTTTGTAAAATGTGCGCATGGATATCTGCCAGCCAGTTGATGTATTTTTCAATATTCGCAAAGCCGTCCGATCCCTTAGTCATAGCGTCATTAACACTTTCGCTTAAACCAAAAGTCTTTTCCCAAAAATCAGGCATACCGTCACCATCTGTATCAGTCGGTTTAGTACCTGTGGCAATGGTTCCGTAGCCATTGTTGCCAAGGCCTGTTTGGGTTTGTGAGGTATAAAAGCCACTATTAGGCCCTGCAGTGCCAGCTCCAGTACCCGTTGTCCCTTTTCCTAGTGTGCGTACTTGTGACATTACCAAACGGTCCATTTCGTCATGAGGAAAAGTGCCCGCGACCGAACTGGTATATCTAAAAGCAGCCGCTGCTGAATAGGTGGGAATATTTTTGGTTTCGGTAGACCATGCTGCCGTCAATACTGTACCCGTACCTTGGTACCAATAAGGGGTAGTTGTAGATCCATTGAGCGTGCCATCTTTATCACCATCCTTTAAATTACCAGCATAATAAATGCTTTGATTTTTGTCTATCTGGTACCAAGGAAAATTAGACCCTGAACCTGGGCCAGAAACAAAATAATTATTAATGATATCATGGTTGAATTTAGTGGAAGTATGCGTAGTATAGCCAGCATCGCAGTTGTACAATACATTGTTAATAAAGATATCATTGACCTTATCAAGCGGATTACGGTTATGTGAGTTGGCAAAAATGTTGTATGCCCAAGTCCAATTGGCATTGGGAGATTCGATATGGGCTCCAAATTGCTGATAAGTAGGATTGGCGATCAAGCAGTTCTGAAAGGTGACGTTGTTTACTGGGGTAACAGAAGAATTGGTGCTTACACCACCAATGTTGTTCCATGGTGCAAATTCCACCGTACAGTGGTCTACGATCACGTCGTGGGCATCTACCAAATTGATCCCAACATCCTCGTTGGAAGCAACTTCGCTACCCGGACGAACACGCAAATAGCGGATGATGATATTCGATTGTTTACCAAACGAAATTTTCCCTCCCTTCAGACCAATGCCCTCTCCTGGAGCGGTTTGCCCCGCAATGGTCAAGTTACTTTTTGCTGAGACGGCTGTCTTCAAGGTAATATAACCACTCACATCAAATACAATAATACGATTGGAGACACTTACTGCATCTCTGAAAGAGCCTGCGCCTGCGTCGTTAAGGTTGGTGACATGGTAAACGGTACCCCCTCGCCCACCAGTAACATTCTTTCCAAAACCTACAGCTCCTGGAAATGCCAAAGTTTGTGCTTTAGTTGCATTTACAAAAGACAGGGCGAACAATGATATTGTTAAAACTGAAAGTAATCTTCTCTTCATATTCATTTACTTATAAGCATTAGACACGTGAAATATGAATTCGTAACTATTTTGCTGAAGTTTTTTAGAAGAACTTGGAGAGATTTCAAAACAAAAGTGTGACAAGGCCAATACTAATATTTTTCTTTAACCCAGAATAATCATTAGAAATTTACTGCGACAAAATGCTACCTCAAATTC
>CAMFLX010000372.1 GCA_945957555.1 uncultured Cytophagales bacterium | reverse complement strand
TACCGCCCACAGTGCGTCGGCTCATAAACAATTCCTTATCCCGAATTGAGGTTATTTAGGTTACTATCTTACAAATAATTTTTCAATCAGATGGATTTGGTAAGTCCATCTGATTGAATTCCCTATAACTAACTAATTCATAAACTTTTCCGAACCTATCTTCATAGCATAAAAATATTAAAAAAAATATTCAATATGATGTAACCTTTTCTAAAACGGCTTTGTATCGGGTGTAATCTTTATAGCGGAAGATCACAATTTTTTAATCATAAAATACAAAAAAGAATAAAAGATGATAAAAGCTTTACTTAAAAATGTTACAACCCTATTATCGTGTTCTGTTTTAACCCTACAGACCTTTGGTCAAACAGCAACCGTGACTTTGAGTTCCGAGAAACAACTAATACGTGGATTTGGAGGCATTAATCATCCTGTATGGTATTCTGATTTAAATGCTTCTGAAAGAGATTTATG
The DNA here is from genome assembly GCA_945957555.1 of uncultured Cytophagales bacterium. Taxonomy (GTDB): domain Bacteria; phylum Bacteroidota; class Bacteroidia; order Cytophagales; family UBA9547; genus CAMFLX01. The sequence goes on along the minus strand of CAMFLX010000372.1, from coordinate 3,007 downwards.
TTTTGGTAATGGCTCGGTGCAAATGGGACTTACTGTGTTAAGAATATGGGTATCAGACAATACCAACCAGTGGTCATTGGAACTACCAACAGCTAAAAGAGCTATCGCATTGGGCGCACTGGTTTTTGCTACCCCATGGAATCCACCAGCAAGCATGACCATAACGGTCAATGGTAAAAAACGGATCAATCCGGCTTCATATGGAGCCTATGCCAAACATTTAAATGACTTTGTTACCTATATGAAAAACAATGGTGTAGAATTATATGCCATTTCTGTTCAAAACGAACCTGACTATGCCGCAGAATGGACCGAATGGTCACCGCAAGAAGGTGTAGATTTCATTAAAGGATATGCAGACCAAATCAATTGTAGATTAATGACTCCAGAGTCTTTCCAATATCGAAAGCAAGTTTATGACCCTATATTAAATGATGCCACAGCACTCTCTAAAGTGGATATTTTCGGAACACATTTGTATGGTACTCAAGTTTCTGCATTCCCTTATCCTTTGTTCAAACAAAAAGGAGCAGGCAAGGAATTATGGATGACTGAGGTATATACTGACAGCCAAAACGATGCAAATCTATGGAATTACGCCCTGGACGCAGCTGTTCATATACATAACTCTATGGTAGAAGGTGAGTTCCAAGCTTATGTTTGGTGGCCTCTAAGAAGATATTATGCACTGATTCATGACGGTGCCAGTGGTCACGGAAATAGTACGGTTGCTGCCGCTGGTACGGTAACGAAAAGAGGATGGGTATTTGCTCAATTTTCAAAATTCATCAGACCTGGTTACAAAAGAGTGGATGCCACCAAAAGTCCAACTACGGATGTATATGTTTCTGCCTACAAAAACGGAGATGATGTTGTAACAGTTTTGGTTAATAAATCTACCAGTACTAAAACCATAACACTTTCTATTCCTGGCACTAAAGTACAAACTTGGGAAAAATATGTAACCTCAAGTTCTAAAAATGTAGCAAAAGATGCGAATATCGTTGATGCAGATGGTTCTTTCCAAATCACCCTTGATGCTCAAAGTATTACAACACTAAATGGAAAAGCTACCATCACTGATATTAATGAGGACTACAGAAGCAAAGAACTGAATGTATTTCCAAATCCCTTCACAGATCAATTGACCCTTTCATGTACTGGTGAATTCAAGTACGAACTTTACAATTTGAGTGGTGTAATGATAGAAGCTCATTCAGGCATTGACAATGTTTCTTTAGGTAAAGATTTAACAAAAGGCGTATATATTATTAAGTTTCAATCAAATAACAACTCACAAGTTGTAAAATTGACCAAAGAATAAAATTCATAAGACTTAGAATAGACAATTAATAATTATATAAAAATGAAAATCATAAAATCAATTTTAACATCTGCAATGTTATGGGGTTCCTCTTCTATCTGCAATGCCCAGGACCCGAACTTCCATATTTATTTATGTATTGGGCAATCAAACATGGAGGGACAAGGCACAGTAGAATCTGTTGACCAACAAGGATTTGATGCTACAAGATTTAGAGTTTTTGGAACTGTAAATTGCTCCGGAAATGGACACACTTATAGCGTAGGTACCCAGACTTCAGCATCAGCTCAGCTTTTCAGATGTAACACCAAAGTGAGTTTGGTGGAAAATTTCGGAAAGGTCTATTTGGCTGGTGTTCCATCAAGTGTAAAAGTGGGTGTTGTACCTGTGGCTATTGCAGGTTGTAAAATCGAATTATTTGACAAAAACAATTATGCGAGTTATGCCAATGGTGTAGAATCTTGGATGAAAAACATTATCAACGAGTATGGCGGAAACCCATATTCTAGATTAATCACCGTTGCCAAAGAAGCTCAAAAAGTTGGTGTGATCAAGGGAATTTTGTTTCACCAAGGTGAATCAAACTCCGGAGAAGATGCATGGAGAAATAAAGTTAAGGGAGTTTATGACAACATATTGGCAGACTTAAGTTTAACTGCAGCAAACTGTCCGATTTTGATTGGTGAGATGCTCTCTCCTGGCCAATGTTCTGGACATAACTCTGTAATAGCAAAGATGCCAAGCACCATATCTACTTCATACGTGATTTCTTCTGCAAACTGTGGTGGACAGTCTGACAATCTTCATTTTAGCTCAGCTGGATATAGACTTCTGGGTCAAAGATATGCTGAAAAAATGTTAACCCTAATAGGACCAACCTGTGCTACGCCTGCACCTACTGTTACTTCCACAAAAATCAATTATGAAGTAGGTGATGTAGCAACACAACTTTCAGCTACTGGTACCTCTTTAAAATGGTATGTAGGAACAAGTACCACTGCACAAACTACAGCTCCTACACCTTCAACAGCAACCGCAGGTGTTACTACATATTCTGTTTCACAAACTGCAAATGGCTGCGAATCTGGCAGAACGACCATCACCGTTACTGTTGCGAGCACCTTCAAAATCTATAGAACCAACACTCCCATTGAAATAGACGGAGTGATAGATGAAAGCTGGAACAATTCGGCACTTAAAGAGGCAACAGTTTCTAAAGTACTTTCTGGAACTGTTTCTAATACAAGTGATCTTTCCGCTAAATGTAAAGCTTTATGGGACAATACCAACTTATATATTTTAGGGGATGTAAATGATCAAACTCTTAATAACGACAGTCAAAACTGGTACGATGACGATGCCCTTGAAGTTTATATAGATGTGAATAACGACAAACCTACCTCATTTGCTGACAACGACTTCCAATATACTTTTGGCTGGAATGATGGTACCACCGTAGGTGCCAATCCTAGTGGTCGCTCAAGCACTGGAGTAACTTACAAGATGGTCGCAAAAACAGGTGGTTATATTTTTGAAGCTAAAATTCCTTGGGCTACTGTTCAGGCAAATCCAGCATTAAATCAATTAATTGGCTTTGATTTCATGGTAAATGATGACGATAACGGCGGTACTAGAGACAAAAAAATATCTTGGACTTCAGCTACTGACAACGCTTATCAAGAC
>CAMFLX010000371.1 GCA_945957555.1 uncultured Cytophagales bacterium | reverse complement strand
ACTCATGGCAGATGTCTTACTGCTTATTACCTTATTGGTTTTTTGTTTGATTGGGGGCTTGTCCATCTACAACTATACAAAAGCTTTTGGGCTTACCTTTTTAGGAACGCAGCGAGATCTTTCAATCAATCGCTCGAGCGATAAGATCAACTGGATGATGAATATGGCACAAGTGATTTTGGTCTTGGGTATATTTTCGGTAGACTTGGTACCAAGTGTGTACCTCACTACAATTAACCATGTGATTACCAGTTTTACCAGACAAGGCGATGAGTTCAGCTTAGACTTCTTTAAGGCGACTGAAAACTTGGGCTATGTGAGTTTGATCTTTTTGGGATTGATCTTCGCGGTAGGTATTCTAAGGTTTTGGTTGGTGCAGAAAAACACCTATACCTACAACAGTACTTGGGGCTGTGGCTATGTAGGTTCGGCTACTAACATGCAGTATACCTCAACTTCCTATTCGGAATATTTCGTGGAACTGTCTAAGCCTATCGTGCACGTTAAGAAATCAATGGATCACATTCCCGCATTGGATATTTTTCCGAAGGATAGGGATTTTAATCAAAAATCGAAAGATCTGTTTTATGCTAAGGTGCTCAAGAGGATCATCGTAATGCTGTTCAGAAACTTAAGAAAATTGGCCATCATTCAAACAGGACAAACGCAGTCTTATATTATGTATGCGTTTTTGTTTATGATTGTATTGATGCTTTTAACAGTGTTGAATTTTATTTAGAAATTGATATTTGTGTGTAATGATTTTGAATGTCATGGTTTTATCAGTTTTTGATTTAGGGGAGTTTTTATTTACCAAGCTCATCAGTATCTTTTTAATGCTAGTCACAGCAATTTTCTTTTTGGGGATTGTGACGCGCGTGAAAAGCAAGATGAGTGGTAGGAGAGGGGCGGGGATATTCCAAGTTTGGAAAGATGTAAACAAGTTGCTCAAAAAGGGAGCAGTGTATAGCCATACGACAAGTTTTATTACGCAAATCGCACCTTCTATTCAGCTCGCAAGTGTACTCTGTGCCATGTTGGTAATCCCATTTGGTAGTTATCAGCCTTTGTTGTCTTTCGAGGGTGATTTTATCTTTTTCGCCTATGTTTTGGCCGTTGGTAAATTTTTTATGATTCTTGCTGCGCTAGATACAGGAAGCCCTTTTGAGGGGATGGGGGCCAATAGAGAGGCATTGTACAGTTTATTGGCAGAGCCCGCTTTTTTTGTTTTCATGGGTTCGTTTGCCATGATCACCCGCCAGTATTCTTTTTATGAGATCAATAAGACACTCTTTCAAGTTATCAATTCTTATACGAAACCCAATTTTTTTGCCACGGAATCCCTTTTGTTTGCAGGGTTGGCAACCTACCTACTAGTGCAGATTGCTATGGTAGAAAACAGTAGGTTACCATTTGATGACCCCAAGACGCATTTGGAGCTTACCATGGTGCATGAGGTCATGATTTTGGATATGAGTGGGGTAGATCTAGCATTTATCACCAGTACGATTTCTCTAAAGTTTGCCATTTATGGGATGCTCATCGCTAACTTTTTGATTGACACCTCTTGGGGGATTTTTACCCAGATTGGCATTTATCTGTTGAGTATGGTAGGGTTTGCGGTAGCCGTTGGCTTGTTGGAATCCTTTAAGGCGAGGGCTAGAATGCGAAGGAATCCATTATTGATCTTTTCTCTTACAGCGATTTCCATATTTATCTTTTTTGGGGTATTGATCGTCATGAATAAAATACAGCAGTAGCACTATGGTAAACTTACTCACCATCATTTTTACAATCAGTCTTGTCTATTTGGCCTCAGGGAGTAGGCTTGTCGGTTATATCAGGCTTTTGGCTATTCAAGGGTTGATCCTATGTGGCTTGGCTTTTTATGAGTTACAAGAGATCAGTATTGCAAATCTCTTATTCATTGCTCTGGAAACTTTGATTTTTAAAGCCGTCTTGGTGCCCTATGTACTGTATGTATTGGTAAAAAAGAATAACTTCCACAACGAACGTGAGGCTGACAACCCCAATTTTTTTGCATTGTTTACCATCTCTATCATTATTATAGTATCGTTTGTGATTTCTTATTCCCTAAAGGATGAGCATTTGAAAATGGTGTATTTTATCGGTTCCATTTCGTCTATTCTTACTGGCTTGCTCATGATCATCAGGCGCAGGAAGATCATTACCCAGATTGTTGGCTATATGGTATTTGAAAACGGTATCTTTCTGTTGTCATTGGCTATTGGGAACCACATGCCGATGATCGTAAACGTTGGGGTTTTGTTGGATTTGATCACCTGTTTATTCCTCTTTGGTATGTTTGTGTCAAAGATTGGAGAGATTTATAAAACAGAAGATTTAAATGAACTTTCGGATCTAAAAGATTAACATGGATATCATTGTATTGTATTTTATAGGTTGTTTGTTGGTGAGTTTGTTGATGTTTGTCAACAAGAATGCATTGATAGATTATCTTCTTTTTGTACCATTTTTTATCCTGCAATTGGTCTTTAATATCAATTGCGCCATTGACTATAACAATGCGAGTCATGGTACCTTGGTTCCGTTTTTGAATAATGAGTTCTTTAGCTTTTTTACCGAATACTTATTCGTATCAGATTTTGACAGTCAATATTTCGAAACAGATGGGATAGGACTCTTGTTCTTGACTTTGCTCACGCTCATTAGCTTTTTCTGTATCATTCACAGTATCATTTATTCTAGCAAGAGCAACCATACTTTGCCAGAGATAGAGGTATACAACGGCTCTTTGGTGTTATTCATTGCAACTATGTCTGGTGTTTTGGTGGCAAAACATATAGGATTGATGTGGGCGTTTTTGGAAGCAACCACCCTATGTGCCTCCATGTTGATTTTTCACAATAGGGACAAGTCGGCACTTGAAGCTGCGTGGAAATATATTTTTGTGTGCTCTATCGCCATTTCGCTAGCATTTATGGGGATATTGGTTTTGGGTATTGCCTTGAAGGGCTCCACGCATGTACTTGATCTAACCATTGCTGGGCTTTCAAAAGAGGTTGTGGTCATGGATCCTATTTGGTTAAAGGTTTCATTTCTCTTAGTACTAACGGGTTTCAGTACCAAAATGGGGGTGATTCCCATGTTTACGGTTGATATTGATGCCAAAGACGTAGCTCCTACACCTATAGGTGCATTACTTTCCGGTGGATTGATGAACGTAGGCTTTGTGGCTATCCTGAGGTTTTATCAAGTTTTTTCATACTCTGGTATTCAGGAATGGATGAATAGTGTCTTATTAATTACAGGTATGGCTTCCGTACTTTTTGGAGCTGTTTATATTACTAAGGTCAAGAATTTTAAGAGGATGTTTGCCTACTCCAGTGTGGAACATGGCGGTTTGGTATTGATTGCTTTGGCTTCTGGCAAAGAAGGCCATTTTGCAATGATTTTCCACCTGATCATGCATGCATTGGTGAAGTCTAGTTTGTTTTTACAGCTTGGTCAGGTATATCG
>CAMFLX010000370.1 GCA_945957555.1 uncultured Cytophagales bacterium | reverse complement strand
AAATGGTCATGTCGCAGTTACAACAGGCTCGTGCAAATAGGGATGTGTGTCTTGCTGCATGCGCAATGTGCTCATCCCTATAGTGAAATGGTCATGTCGCAGTTACAATAGGCTTATGCAAATAGAATGGATAGTATGATGAACCCAGTAATCGAATCATTTTATATATATTTTTTTTTTTTTTTTTTCATGGTCACACAATAAATGAATACAAGATTCCGTTATAGTTTTTTGTCAAAAATCTAACAATAATGACAGATACTAACACTAGTGCAGAAGCTACGAGCAAGAGTACGCACACTAAGAAGGGGCCCTTGCCCCGCAAAGAGAAAGACCTATACGGAGTAGCCACCTTCGTATCAGAAAAATGGGGGTCTACACCAGCATTGACCTTGATCTGGACCGATTCCAAAGCCTTTAAGGATTGTATTGCAGAATTTGGCATGTCGCTGTCTAGCAAAGATGGGGGAGGAGGGGAGCGCGCTCCTGTAACCCAGAACCTCAAGAGTCTCGATAAGGGTATTGATGCCGATCTAAAGCACCTTAAGGGATACTTGTCTGAAAAGTATGGTGCAAAAGAAGCCCTGGCCTACTATCCCAAGTTTGGTATCGTGAAGGGCGACAACAAGTATGTGTTGCCAAGGGACAGAAACAAACGAATGGCGTCCTTGGATCTATTGTGCATTGGGGTAGCCGCAGAAGGTTTTGCTGATAAAAAGTATGGCAAGGCGCATTGGGAGGCGATCAGGGCACAGTACAAAGAGCTGTACAAAGGTGCGAGTGAACTCGATGGTAAGATTTCTACCGAAGTAGCTACCAAGCAGATGTGTATTCTTCAGATTCGCAAGACCTTGAACAGCATCATAAAGCTGCTTCAGGCCAACTACCCCGATAACCCAGCTGCCAAGCTACGTGAGTGGGGCTTTCAAAAAGAGAAGTATTAATGTTTCAACCACCTCAAGACCTGCTGACCTTGAGGTGGTTATTTGGTGTCTGATCACAATTCCTTATTTGAGGAGATCAGTACTTAGGAATACTCTTTTACAAACGTAGTTTTTATAAATTATTATACGTTAATGAATAACTTATATTTGTTATTTCCACTATTCTGGATTTGAATAAGATCGCTAGGGTTTAGTCCCAGAGGTTCCAAATGATGAGGGTAGTATCTGATTAGATTTTCAGGGTTAATGAAGAAAGTTTCTGGTTCTGTTTTTTCAATAAGCTCAAATCCTAGTTGCCGATAAGTGAGCCCTTCACTCCAGTCCAGGTCTACAAAGGTCATAATGTCGTCAGGCTTGTACTCATTTATGAAATGTTTGAGTAACTTACTGAGCCCTCCAATTACACTATGTTGATTCAGATTACAGTGACGTATGAGGCCAAATGAAAGTAGGACCTTGTCTTCAGCATAGAATTTCCTGCCCCAAGTAAACGTGGCCACAGATACCAGACGATCTTCAAAGAATAGGCCGAGCTTTATTTTGGCATTGGTACTACCTTGCAAATGGTTCTGATTTAGAAAATCATCAGCAACAGGTTGCGTTATTTTTTTGACGATTGTTTTTCTGCCGTAGATCGTATGAGCCTTTTTTAGCAGATTTAATATCCTACTGGTGACAATATCCTTTTTGTGAATCCATTGGTCCTCCCAAAGTTTGATCGAATTCGTTTGTGGTTGTGGCGGATGATTATTGGTTTCGAATTTTAAATAGGAAATGAGAATGTTGTTTTCTATCAAATATTCCGAGGAACTGATTTCATTGTTTAATGAAAAAGATAACCCTTTTTGATAAGAAATATTTTGGGAATTCAGCCAATATTCGAAAGATGTATGCACTTGTAATAATCTGCTTACAAAGATACTACTGTTTTTTGCTAGATACTGATTATTTTAGTCTTAGAATAAATTGTTAGGTAAAGAAGGATATTTGGGAATTTACTCAAGACTAAAGTCTATAGTATCAACTAGGTAGGTTCCATTATTTTGTTTGAGTAAAATATATACTCTAAATGACTGACTCCCTGAAATGTACTTGCATACTGCATAATGTAGGCCACCTTCTTTTGATTCACCTTGGTGTATGATTTGAAAGTCGCTGATAGGATATTTCTTCATAAAGTTGGAAAGTACTGATTCCGCTTGGTTGCGAGAATACATGCCATCCTCATTCAATAGTCTTACTTTGAGGGAGTTATTGAAATACTTAGAGACCTCTTTTAAGTTGTTTGTCTTAAAATTGGTTTTAATCTCTTTAACTGTCTCAGTCTGTGAAAATACAAGTTGAGTAAAAAATATAATAAATATCAACAGTAAATTTTTCATACATATACACACAGCTAATATTATGCCAAAAATATTTGTTGAGTATGAGTATTCATGTCTACCAAGACTAGACTCAGTAAACTATCGATAATATTGGATATGGTAATTTAACATTCATTTAACGATTTGTAAATGAGTAGGTAGCATTGCCTAAGTACATTTGTATAGATCAAGAAAGTTAATTATGAAAAAGGTAATCGAATATATTAATAGGGTAATCGATAAATATATTGCTTATACTTGGGTTTGTTTCTATTTCCCTTATAAAGCAAGATAATTATCGATGAAAGTTTTATACGCAATTCAGGGTACTGGCAATGGTCACCTGAGTAGATCTTTAGAGATTGTTCCCTTGCTAAAGAAGAAAGCAAAAGTGGATATCGTAATAAGTGGTATTCAAGGAGATCTTGAAGTACCGTTTGATGTGAAATATAAGTTCAATGGAATGAGTTTTATGTTTGGTAAAAAAGGAGGTGTCGATATTCTAGATACTTTCATCAAACTTAAGACCAAGAAACTGATCCAAGAAATCAAACAGTTACCTGTTGAGAATTACGACTTGGTCATCAGCGATTTTGAGCCAGTATCCTCTTGGGCTTGTTATTATGCTAAAGTGCCTTGTGTTGGGCTCAGCCACCAAGCGGCGGTGATAGATAAGTCTTCGCCAAAGCCTAAAAATTTAGATTTGATGGGGCAAATGGTGCTCAAATACTATGCACCAACGTCTGTTCGCTATGGGTTTCATTTTGAGAAATATAGTCCCAATATTTATACACCTGTGATTCGCTCTCAAGTGAGGGAGCAAGAACTCGAAAATTTTGGTCATTATACCGTGTATTTGCCTTCTTACGATGATGAACAGCTGCTCAAACATCTTAGACGTTTTGATAAAGTTAAGTTTGATGTGTTTTCAAAGCACAATAAGAAGAAAATAGAGGAGAAAAATGTGACGATACGACCTATCAACAATGAAAAGTTTGTAAAGAGTATGGCCAAAAGTGAAGGGGTGATTTGCGGGGCAGGTTTTGAAACTCCTGCGGAAGCCCTCTTTATGAAGAAGAAACTTTTGGTGATTCCCATGAAAAACCAATATGAGCAACATTGCAATGCTGCTGCACTGAAAAATATGAGGGTGCCTGTGGTAAAGTCGCTTAAGAAGAAGCACTACGATGTTTTAG
>CAMFLX010000369.1 GCA_945957555.1 uncultured Cytophagales bacterium | reverse complement strand
TACCAAATACTTTATCAAACAACTCTTGATCAAGGTCTGCTAAAGCCGATCTACTTATTTTCTCAACTTTAAACTCACAGATGCCCTTCACTTCGGCAGCTTCTTCTTTGGTGATTCCTAGAATATATGAAATAGAGGCATTGTCATCGCTAAATGCAGCCCTTACGTCAAACTTAAGAACATCTTCTGGTTTCACACCCAAAAACTGAACCAATTCTCCTTTTGTTACTTTGTTCAAAGGAATAGAGGAGTATACATCAGACTCTTGACCTTCTAATTTCGCTCTACCAAACAAGAAGTCATCTTCCTCCGATTTGTCAGGATTGATCATCTTGCCATATTGTTTTCTCAAGCCCTCCAAGGTTTCACTTACAATCTTGTCGTTCAACTCGATTTGGTATACCTCATGGGAAGCAGGAAGAGCGTAATTGAATTCTGGGACAATACCCAAATCATAAACGAATTCAAATTCTGTTTGTGTATCAAAATCTATTTTAGCTTGGCTTTCTTCACTTGGAAGTGGGCGCCCAACTATATTTAATTTATTCTCTTTCAAATAATTGGTTACAGAATCATCTGCCAACTTAAATACCTCATCAACCAATACATTTTTTCTGTACATTTTGTTGATCAAAGTAAGAGGCGCTTTACCAGGACGGAATCCTTTGATGGCAGCAGTCTTGGCATATTCTTTTATTTTATTATCTACCTTTGGCTTATAATCGGCCTCAGTAAGAACCACTTTCAAGTTACCAAAGGTTGAATCTTTCTTTTCTAACGTAACATTCATCATCTGAAAATTTTCTATTTGTAAAACGGGAGGCAAATTTACTAATAACTGATTAATAATAAAAGGAATAATTTGTTTTGGAATAAGCTAAAAGCATCTCAGTTCTCAAATAGTACCGAAGGCTATTCATTTTATCTATACTTTTCCAAGTCTAAAACTTCTTGCGCCAAAGTGTATTCCTCTGGAATATTGGAAGCAATAATTATAGTTTTACCACTATTTAGGATCAATTCTCGAAGATTTTGCAAATACCATTCCTGATAATTCTTATCAAGGTTCACGGTGGGTTCATCTAGTAATAACAAATCACAATCGAAAAACATACCCAAGGCTAATTTGAGCCGTTGCTTCATCCCTGAAGAATAATATTTAATTCTTTTGTTTCTGTGCTCTGTAAGATTTGTTTTGTGGAGAAAATCGTCAAGCCCTAAAGAAGTATTCTTAAAATTCTTTTGAAAGTTAAACGTTTCTACGGCATTGAACTCTTCGTATATATTAATGTAAGGCCCTACCCAATTGAGATGCTTGTGTAGATGCTCTGAAGGAATAACGTTGCCCTCTACAGAATGATTTATATTACCCTGAGATGCCTTGAGCACACCTGCTAAAAGTTTCACTATGGTAGACTTACCAGAACCGTTGGCACCTGTGATTGCATATAAGCCTTGTTCCTCAAATACAAAATTAATGTTTTTAAGAATCCTCTTCTGATAAAAAGAGATGCTGATGTCTTGCAAAGCAACTTTCACATTACAAATGTATACAAATGTGAGACAATGTATGTAGTCTCACATTTGTATTTTTCAGCAGAATCTTTTTGAGGTGAAACCTATCTTGCCAACAATTGATCAACAGAGATCGTTATAGCTAATATAGAACAGTAACAGCGCAATAAATAGCACAGGTATTAGTTGATAGGGCAGCCATTCCCAACTTTCTATCATACTGGTTCCAAAAACTAAGACTACCATTACAGATCCTGCCCCAACAAGCGGAATCCAAGTAAACAACCCACACAATAACAGTAATCCAAACACCAACTCTATGATAGGCAGTAGATAGCTGAAAGGTTTTACCTAAACCACTGGCAGTATGGCATGTGAATATAAACTTAATATCCAAGTACTAAATATAGACAATTTTGGTATTCGAACCAATCCATGTCCGAGCATGCTTGCCCCTAGGGCTAAACGCAACAATATATATGTAGAAGATGACTCCATGTAATGTTCAGTTAAATGGTAACAATTACTTTGCCTTTTGTCCTTCCTGTTTCTACTCTTAAATGTGCATGCCCCATCTCTCCAAAAGCAAAGGTTTCCGCAACTACTGAACGAAGGATTTTTTTTTCGAGTAAATCGGCAAGTGATCTCATATCTTCACCACTTGACTGCACCAAAAAGAAAGAAGCTATGACGCCGCTTTCCTTTGCCTTGTCTACCACCGCCTGACTGAGACCAGAAGGAATACTGATAATGGCACCTCCCTCTTTAATAACATTAAGTGAATGATCGGTCGTCTCTCCTCCTATTGTGTCTAGCGCAAAATCCAAATCTCTCACAGAACCCTCTAGTGCTTGAGTTTGATAATCAATATGCTCGTCAGCACCTAAACCTAACACAAAATCTTTGTTGATCGCAGAAGAAGTGCCTATTACATATGCACCAAGATGTTTCGCCAACTGTACTGCATAGTGCCCCACCCCACCTGAAGCCGCATGGACCAACACCCGATCTCCATGTTTAATTGAAGCGTGTACCTTAAGAGCCTGCCAGGCTGTTAAGGCAGCCAAAGTTGCTGCTGCCGCTTCTTCGTGGGAAATATTCTTAGGCTTTAAGGTCAAATGACGGGCTGGTACCAATACATATTCTGCATATGCTTGCCCATGTCCCGGAAAATTAACCATGCCAAAGACTTCATCGCCAAGCTTGAAAGCTGTTACTCCCGTACCAACCTCAGCCACTACACCAGAAATGTCCCATCCCAATATCAGTGGATCAAACTCTTTCATACGACCAGCAAGCCCTTTACCAGCACGAGTCTTTACGTCTACAGGATTGATACTGATAGCCTTGACTGCCACCAATACTTCTGCTGCTGCCACTTGAGGTTTGGTAAACTCACGCTCTTCAAGGTTTTCCACTCCTCCAAATTCTTTTAATACGATTGCTTTCATATATTTCTATGTTTTAATGATGTCACAAAGCTCCGAATTTATTTAACCCATTTTGTTGTATATAGTTGGGAAGCTCTTGTACATTTTCAGGTATGGTCTCAAAAAATCTTTACGAACCCTTTGAAATCGAATTATTGCTAGCTAGTGACAACCCTCTTTCGGCTCATAAACATTATTCTTCGGAATGGTATTTATTGTTAAAGGGACGGGCATCAATTACCTCAACAACCATCAGTTGCCTTGTAGTCCAGACAGATTTACCGACAAAAGCCATTTCCCAAAACCTTTAAGAAATCTAGAGGACTTACTCCTTCAGAATATAGAAACCAATCAAGTGTATTGCCACCAATGCCCTAAGGAATGATACTTTTCCCTAGTTTCAAAATACGGAATAGCCAATCATTGAAACAAGATTGTTTCTTTTTCGTACATTTATGTTGTAGATAATGGTTGCCCTAGAATTAATATAACATTATGAGCATTGATAAAATGTTTTGCTTTGCTTCGGTATAAAAGAACAGAGAAGGTTATCACTGGAGTAGACGCTGT
>CAMFLX010000368.1 GCA_945957555.1 uncultured Cytophagales bacterium | reverse complement strand
GAGTAATAGTTGTATAAGCCAGAGGTAAAGTAGAATTCGTGAAATTGTTCTTTGAATTTCATTGCCTTTTTGACGTATTCATAAGTGCTTTTGGCAATATTCATTGCCTTAGAATATTGTTTGGCTTGTGAATGTTTTAATCCTGCAAGGCTCATTGCGGTCATCTTGAAGAAGATGTTTTCCAAGTCATTGGGATTTTCTTTTAAAGACTTGTCAGCTAACAAGATGGTTGTTTTAATAAGTGTATGAAACTTTTTATACAATTCAGATTCATCTGCAATAAGCTCAGGAAACTCAAGGTTCATTTTGATGGCTTCGAGTAAGTAGTAGACTGGGCTGGAAGGATGTTTGGCTTTTATTTTATCAAAATATTTCTCTGCAATCCTGAATTCATAATTGTAAGCATGATCTAGTCCTTTTTTTATGTTAACGACGGCTTCTTTATCTGATAGGACATTTTTGGGATAAATTAAAGCAACTGTACAGTAGACGAATAAAAGTAGTAGCTTTTTCATTGCTGTATCGGACTTGGAATAATTGAATTTGGGATACTCATGAGCATACTACAAATATACTTAAAATGCCTTTTATTGTGGCAATTTGTCAAGGAAACTATCGATAGATGTATGTATAAATTCCATTTCTGTCTCAGTGAAACAGTACATGGGGAGAAAGTAGAGCACATTACCTAGCGGTCTCAAAAGTATGTCCTGTGAAAGGAAATAGTGATAGATGGTTTCTTTGAGATTACTAAAATAGCCTTGGTCTGAGCTGATGATTTCTATGGAGAGTATGGTGCCCAATGTGTTACAGCGGATGTGCTTATATTTTTGAGAAAGATAAGCACTGAAATTGGCTTGCAGTGTACATATTTTTTGAATTTGTATTTGAGTATTATGCTTAAGTAGCAATTTCAATGAAGCATAGGCCAGTGCCAAAGCGAGCGGGTTTCCTGTATAGGAATGCCCGTGAAAAAAAGTCTTGTAAACATCGGTGCTTTCAAAGGCCTTATAGATATATTCTTTACAAACTGTGGCACCAAGTGGCATAAAGCCTCCTGTAATGCCTTTAGAAAGACAAACAATGTCTGGGGCGGTGTGCATGTGCTCTGTGGCAAGTAACTTGCCCGTTCGGTAAAAACCCGTAAATACCTCATCGGCTATGGTGATGACTTGGTATTTCTGACAAAGTTGGATGATGCGTTCAAGATGTTTCGCTTTATAAATACGCATGCCTGCAGCACCTTGAATCAAAGGTTCGAAGATAAAACCCGCGAATGCCTCTGTGGCGAATTGCGTTTCTAATTTCGATAAAAGCTCTTCTATATTATCATCAGAGGGTAGAGGGATAAAAGTAACCTCAAATAGAAATGGAAAAAAGGGCTTATTGAATGAGCTGCGATCTCCTGCGGCCATAGCACCAAAAGTATCGCCATGATAGGCACCTTCAAATGCGAGCAGTTTTGTTCGGGCCTTGCCTTGGTTGTACCAATACTGGAAGGCCATTTTGATAGCCACCTCTGTAGCCGTACTCCCGTTGTCAGAAAAGAATATTTTGTCGTATGGGTATTGAGTCGCCTTTAGAAATTCTCGGGTAAAGTCTATCGCTGGTTGGTGCGTAAATCCAGAGAAGATCACATGTTCCAGTCGCTCTGCTTGGTCTTTGAGTGCAGAAACAAGGGCGGGGTGTGAGTGTCCGTGCAAGTTTACCCACCATGAACCGATGGCATCAATGATCTTGCGACCGTCATCTGTGTGTAGGTAAATACCCTGTGCGTGAGTAATGTATAAGTTTTCGGGAGTGTCTATGGCGTCAAAAGGGTGCCATATGTGTTTGTGATCTATATTTTTGTCTAAAGAATTAGTCATTATAGAAGTTTGCCATGAGTGTTATGGCGTATTGTTTGATGA
This sequence comes from uncultured Cytophagales bacterium, assembly GCA_945957555.1. Taxonomy (GTDB): domain Bacteria; phylum Bacteroidota; class Bacteroidia; order Cytophagales; family UBA9547; genus CAMFLX01. The sequence continues at coordinate 1,645 of CAMFLX010000368.1, read as the reverse complement.
CTTCCTGATTGATTACAGGTTCTCTGTTGACCTTTAAGAGGCAACGATAACCACTTTCTTGAAGAATGATGTTTTCTGTTTCAGGAATGGAGTCACCATTGAAAACGATCCCTTTTACTTTAATATTCCTTCTCTTGAGTTCGTTAATAGTGAGTAGAGAATGATTGATACATCCCAGATAAATATCAATTACCAAAATGACCTCGCAGTCTATGCTTTGGATTAAATCTGCTATGAACTCACCTTTTTCATTGATCGGAACGAGGATGCCACCAGCGCCTTCTATGACCAAGGTATTCGGAGTGTCAGGCCATAGTATGTCCGAAACACGGATTTCGATGTGATCTAGTTTTGCAGCATGATGTGGCGAAACTGGTGTTTTTAAGATGAACTGAGAAGGATATACAATACAATAGTTGTTGTTGGAGTACTCTTCCACAGTTTCATAATCCAAGTCTTCCGTACCGCTTTGTATGGGCTTGTAATAGTCTGCCTGCAAGGCCTCTACGAGTATGGTGCTGATGAGCGTTTTGCCTGAATTGGTGCCAATGGCGGTAACGAAGTAGTTCATGCTATGATGAATAGATCAAAAATATAGTTGGGATCTTGTTATAACTTGGCGTATTTTTTTTCCAGTCTTTTACAAGTTGCGTTTTTATGGATTCTGATGAGGAAGTGATGTTTGCCGCTACACAAAGCAGTGTGTGGTCGTTGCATGTATTCAGGATATCCGCAAGCAACTGGTCATTCCTGTAGGGAGTTTCCATGAAGATCTGAGTTTGGTTTTTGTTTTTGGCATCAGTCTCCAATTGTTTGATCATTTTGCTCCTGGAAGGTTTTTCTATGGGGAGATAGCCGTGGAAAACAAACTGTTGTCCATTAAATCCGGAGGCCATGAGTGCTAATAATATGGAAGAGGGGCCAACCAAAGGAACCACTTTGATGTTGTGTTTGTGTGCATAGGCTACTGCCAGTGAACCAGGGTCTGCAATGCCTGGGCAGCCTGCTTCAGAAATCACCCCTATGTCATGATCGCCCACCTCTTTGAAATAAGAAGCGATTTCCTCATAAGGCGTGTTTTTAGATACCTCATAGAAGTTCAATGTGTCTATTTCGATACCGAGCTTTAAACTGCTGATAAATCTACGCGCTGTCTTGATATTCTCTGCAAAATAATGATGCGTATTTTTTACAACTTCGTTGACTTGGGGGGAGAGTACCACATCCACGGTGTTTTCCGCCAGATTACAAGGAATGAGATAGAGGATCATTTTTGACTGTATTTGATGGATTCAAAAAAGTCAGATTGAAGAATTTTTAAAACCCTTCAATCTGACATCATGTGTACATTTGAAAATGTAGACTGTAGCTTACACGCCTACTGCTTCTACCGATTTTACTTCTGGGACGAGCCTGGTGAGCAAGTTTTCAATACCTTGCTTCAGGGTTACTGTGGAAGACGGACAGCCACTGCAAGAGCCCTGAAGGTGTACCTTTACAGCTCCTTCGTGAAAGGAGTGGAAGGTAATCGCACCACCATCCTGTTCCACTGCTGGGCGTACGTATTCGTCTAGCAATGTTTTGATTCTTACGACTATTTCGGGGTCCTCGCTGTTTACAGAGTCCTCTGAGGCCTCATAAAGCA
>CAMFLX010000367.1 GCA_945957555.1 uncultured Cytophagales bacterium | reverse complement strand
TGTAATGAATTTCAGATAAATCAATGCCGGCAAGATGCCTCAACATAGCGGTCACCTCGGCTGGAGCGACTGCGGGAGCCGAGCAACTGCGGGTTTATAAAAGATCGTTAGAGGCTTTGTTATGCCATCATATTAACCTTTTAGCGCCAAACCTTTAATATCGACCTTCCTAACAAAAGTAAGTGGCTTATGAATGATCAATTCCTGAGATTGATCCTGTGAGGAGTAGATGATCTTGGTGAATATATCAGGACAACTGGGTTCCCAACAAGGGATTTCTTCAATAGAAACTACGGAACTTGGGCTGATCGATAAGTATTCCAACAACCATTCTTTTATTTTTGACCTAATGATTTGGTTATCGGGGTCATTGGGATTTTTAAAAAGTCCCATCTCAACTTAAAAATTGTTCTTGTATGGCTTCAATATTTGAATAAATCGCCTGCAAATCCAATTCAGTATCGATGTCCGTACACAATTCAAGACCTTGTTGGAGCAAGTGTTTATTTAGTTTTTTGCCGATAAACACCAAGCTACTTTGTTTGGAGTCTCCAGTATGTATAGCTTTCCCCTTCTCCGAAACATAGATGTTTTGTACACCTTGAATGACAATACGAAAATCAAAGTCTTCCATAAATACAAAACCTTTTACACGCATGATGTTCCCAAAGTGATTACCCATTAAAGCTTTAAGCCAATTGTCAAACTTTATGATATCCAATGGCTTATCCACAGAAACATGAACGCTTACAATCTCTTGGTGTGTGAGTGGCTGAAGCTCCACTTTTCTAATGTAAGGAGAATTATTCAACATGGTAAAACTTCTTTGAGTACCCAACTGTACCTCTAAGTTTTCGGAAAAAGCCTCCAAATGAAGTAGATCAATGTCCTTCACCTCACTAAAATTAGTAGCATACATCTGCGCCACAGGATTGAGAGTTGCAATTTGATGCATCAATACTTGTAGTTCAGCCTTGGGAACGGTAGCAATCTTATTGACAATGATAAAGTTACCCAGCGTAATCTGCTTGAAGCATTGAGGGTGCTCTTGCAACTGCCCTTGTATAAACAGGGCATCAACCAAAGTAATGATACCATCTATTTTGAAATTGGATTGTATGATTTCGTCATTCAATAAAGACGCGATGATCGGCGATGGGTCTGCGATCCCAGTGGTCTCAATAATAAGGTGATCGGGCTTTTGTGCAACATCCAGAAGCTTAATAAGTGTTTCTTGCAGATCTTCGTTGAGATTGCAACAAATACAGCCGTTGGACAATTCGAATATCTGTGCGTCCAGATCCACCAATAGCGCCCCATCAATCCCTACTTCGCCAAATTCATTCTCGATGACAACAACTTTCTTTTCAGGATTTTGAATGATCAGATTATTGAGAAGCGTTGTTTTTCCAGCGCCTAAAAAACCTGTGATGAGGGTAATTGGAATGGGGTTCATTTATTCAGGTACTGTCTCTGTATCTAAGGAATCTAATGGCACAGCAGTAGAGTCGACCTCTACTTTCTTAATGATCGTTGGGCATCGATAAGGCCTATTAATCTTAACCTTAGGCTTTGGGAAATACCCCATCTTGATACCCAAATCTTTGTTGTCGTATACTTTGGTCATGAATTTCCCAAATATAGGAAGTGCTGTTCTGGCACCTTCACCTAAAGCTGAGGTTCTAAAGTGGATACAACGGTCTTCCCCCCCTACCCAAGAACCAGCTATGAGGTCTTTGTTCAAACCAATAAACCAACCATCAGAATGGTTGTTGGAAGTACCTGTCTTTCCTCCAAACTCATTTCCCTTGAAAAGATCAAACTCAAATAGCGCCTGAGAGGTACCTCCAGGTTCTTCTAAGCCACCCTTGAGCATGTGAATCATGAGCCAGGCGATTTCTGGATCTAGCACTTCACGCGAAGTGGGGATAAATTCATGGATGATATTTCCGTTACGATCTTCTATCCTAGTGATGAACATGGGTTGTGTATATACCCCTTGATTTAGAAAAGTTGCGTAAGCACCCACCAATTCATATAAATTCACGTCACTTGATCCTAAACCTATGGATGGCACCTTTTTGAGAGGACTTTTTATGCCTAGTTCTTTTGCTGTTTGGGCCACGTTATCCCAACCTACTTTTTCGGTGAGCTGTGCTGTTACTGAATTTACTGATTTTGCCATTGCCCTCCTAAGGGTCATGGAATCATTGGTAAATACACGGTCACTGTTTTTAGGAGCCCAAACTTTTTTCTCCCCATCTTCTAAATACTCTACAGAAATAGGCCGATCTACCATTCTATTGCAAGGAGAATAGCCTTGTTTTAAGGCTGTCAAATATACAAATGGTTTAAAGGTAGAGCCTGGCTGTCTGCTCGATTGCGCCACATGATCGTATTTGAAATACTTATAGTTAATTCCTCCCACCCAAGCCTTGATATGTCCTTTATATGGATCTAAAACCAAAAAACCCGCATGTAAAAACCTTTTATAATAGCGAATAGAGTCCATCGGAGACATTAAAGTGTCCTCTTCGCCAGTCCATGAAAACACCTTCATCTTCAAAGGCTTATTCATGACCATCATGATGGAATCATTCCCCTTTCCATATTTCAGTTCTAAAGCTTTGTAGCGAGTGGTTTTCTTTGCGGCATCCTCAATAAAATTCGGAATTTCTTTTTTGTTTGCATCAATCCAAGGGTTTTCCCCTTTCCAGTGTTGGTCAAACCTTCTTTGTAGACTATACATGTGTTCATCAACAGCCTCTTCTGCTAGTTTCTGAAAACGGGTATCAATGGTGGTATAAATCTTCAAGCCATCTTTATATAAATCATAGCCATGTTCGCTACACCATTTTTTCAGATAGTTGTTCATGATGTTTCTGAAATAGGTACCAGCACCATCGTAACTTTTTTCTACATAAAATCTTAAATCGATGGGTAGTTTTGTCAACGAATCAGCTTCATGTTGAGTAATAATATTGTTTTTGACCATCTGCCCAAATACAATATCTCTTCTCTCTTTAGACCTTTTGGGATTAGACTTAGGGTTGTAGGTCGTAGTAGCCTTCAAAAGACCTACCAAAACCGCAGCTTCTTCTACTCTTAAGCTATCAGGTGAGGTATCAAAATAGGTCTTAGCAGCCGTTTTAATTCCAAAGGAATTACAGCCAAAATCTACTGTATTGAGATATAATGTGATGATCTCTTCTTTGGTATATGCCCTTTCTAGTCTCACGGCGGTGATCCACTCCTTCATCTTGTTGATCAGGACATTAATTCCTGGTACAAAGCCTAAAAGGCCTTTGGAGCTTTCTCCCCTAATTTTGTATAAATTTTTGGCAAGCTGTTGACTGATCGTACTTCCACCTCGGTTATCTCCCTTTGCTACATAGTAGAAGATAGATACCAAAGCCCTGAGGTCAATTCCCGAATGTTCATAAAAACGTACATCTTCTGTAGCGATCAAAGTCTTAACTAATACTGGCGAGATTTTATCATAATCTACAGGGATACGGTTTTCCATATAGTACTTTCCTAGAAGTACCCCATCTGCAGAGTAAAGTAG
>CAMFLX010000366.1 GCA_945957555.1 uncultured Cytophagales bacterium | reverse complement strand
ACCGCCCACAGTGCGTCGGCTCATAAACAATTCCTTATCCCGAATTGAGGTTATAAAAGTAATTGAGATACTTGCCTCGCCTGAATATTTGCAAAAGTTTGCAATAAATTTAAAATCGAATCTTTGGGCAAGGCATATTTAAAGGGAGTGGGGCTGGAGAAAATCATGAAATATACCAGGCATAACAAGGCACTATAACCACGGCTCTGTTCTATGAAATAAAAATGACATGTGCGGTATTGTTTTTATTAAGTATTTACCTCCATTGATCAACATAAATTTTTACATTTGTAGGACAAACTTGTAGTACATATGCAAGACCCTGGATGAATTACAACACTCAAGTGTTGAATTAACCAATATTTACTTTTCAATACTATCACAATGAAATTTTTAGTAAAGTTAATGTCAGTGACTTTTTTATCTGTTGATATAATGGCTCAAATGAAACTCGAATATCCAAAAACTGTGAAAACAGAAGTAACAGACAACTACTTTGGTACTATAGTGCAAGATCCATACAGGTGGCTAGAAAACGACACCGCGGCTGACACCAAAGCTTGGGTGCTTGAGCAAAATAAAGTGACACATTCATATCTAGGTCAGATTCCTTATAGAGACGCCATAAAGCAACGCATCACGGAGCTCAATAATTTTGCTAAATATGGAGCACCATTCAAAGCGGGTGACTATCTATTCTTTTTAAAAAACAATGGTTTGCAGAATCAGGCTGTTTGGTATTATCAAAAAGGCTTGACGGGGAATCCTGAAGTATTTATGGACCCTAATACCTTTTCCGTAGATGGTACGGTGTCTATGAACATTGCGGGTATTTCCAACGACAAAAAGTATCTGGCTTATTCTCTCTCTAAGTCTGGATCTGACTGGGTAGAAATCTCTGTCGTTGAGATTGCTACCAAGAAAGTACTTACGGATAAGATCCAATGGGTAAAGTTCTCAGGGGTAACCTGGAAGGGTGCCGGCTTTTACTACAGTAGATACGACGCTCCAGCTAAAGGCACTGAGCTTTCTAACAAAAACACCTTCCAGAAGGTATATTATCATACACTGGGAAAATCTCAAGACGAGGATGTACTGGTATACGAAGACAAGGGCAATCCGCTTCGTTATTACGGTATGGGAATTACGCAGGACGAGCGTTTTCTCTTCCTCAGTGTATCGCAAGGTACAGGCGGTAATGCACTGTACTTTAAAGACTTGCAGTCTGTAAAACCCGAAGCGCAACAAGAGTTCATGCCCATAACAGAAGCGTTTGATGCGGAGAACAGCGTGGTAGACCATATAGGTGATCGAATCTTACTGTTTACCAATTACAAGGCACCTAATAGGCGCTTGGTCTTGGTAGATTCCAAAAATCCTGCCCCACAAAACTGGATTGATCTGATCAAAGAAGAAAAAAATGCAGTATTGAACAATGTTACCTTGGTAGGAGGAAAGCTTTTTGCTAATTATATGCTGGATGTGTCTTCTCATATATATCAATATTCGCTAGAGGGTAAAAAGGAAAAAGAGATCAAATTGCCAACCATAGGCAATGCCTCTGGGTTTGACGGAGACGCTAAAGACACCTTTACCTTTTATTCATTTACCTCGTTTACGTATCCATCCACACTGTATACTTATGATATTGCTACAGGTATTTCTACTATTTTCAAAAAGAGTGAGCTCAAGTTTGATTTGGATGCTTACGAAACCAAGCAGGTCTTTTATTCCAGTAAAGATGGTACCAAGGTACCCATGTTTATCGTTCACAAAAAAGGATTAAAACTTGACGGTACCAATCCCACCTTATTATATGGCTACGGGGGCTTCAATGTGAGCCTTTTGCCTAGTTTTAGTGCCTCACGAATGGTTTTGCTTGAAAATGGCGGCGTTTATGCTTTGGCAAATATTCGTGGCGGAGGTGAATATGGGGAGCAATGGCACGAAGGGGGCATGAAACTTAACAAACAAAATGTGTTTGACGACTTCATTGCCGCGGCGGAATACTTGATCAAAGAAAAATATACGTCCAATCAGAAATTGGCTATCCAAGGTGGGTCTAATGGAGGCTTGTTGGTTGGTGCCTGTATGACGCAACGTCCAGAACTGTTCAAGGTGGCTTTTCCTGCAGTAGGAGTGATGGACATGTTACGTTTTCAGAAATTTACAGTAGGTTGGGGCTGGGTAGACGACTATGGCTCTTCTGACAGCACAAAGTATTTCCCACTCTTGTATAGGTATTCGCCCTTGCACAATTTGAAATATGGTGTAAAATATCCTGCTACTTTAATAACGACTGCTGACCACGATGACAGGGTAGTGCCTGCACATTCTTTTAAGTTTGCGGCAAGGTTGCAAGAGTGCCATAAAGGCGAAAATCCGGTCTTGATCAGAATAGAGACCAAGGCAGGCCATGGGGCTGGCAAGTCGTTGAGCAAACAGATCGAGGAGATTGCAGACATTTATTCGTTTATGTTTTACAATATGGGGGTCGTGCCTAAATATTGAGAGAAGGGAAATGGCCAATATCAGTAATTGTTCATTCCCCTTATAAGTTCTAGGTTTGTAGGGGAGTAGCCCAGGCCAATATTCATCTACTATAAGGCATCTGCTTAATCTTTAAACACATCACTAAATGAAAATACTCAAAGCCATATTTCATATATTGGCCATATTGCCAACCCTCTGGACGATTTATTTCATAGCTCTGGTATCACGATATTGGATAAAGCTCGGTCATATCCCCAGCTGTTACGGCCAAAAAGATGTAGATCTTCAGCCTGAGCAAGGATGGATCTTTCAATGTTCTACCTTCCTGTTAATGATAGCGTTTTATGTGACCCCAATTTCACTACTTCTTTTTGGTATCCTAAAATTTAAAGAAGAAAAAATCAGTACAAAGATTACTCTCTTGGGAGCGCTAAGCCTCGTGTTTATGCTCTGTAACATCTTTGTGTATAATAATGTGTTTTGTTGGTATATGGATTGACCCAGAATACGAGGGTCGTCCGATTCCAAGTGCATCTGAACACAGCTCATAGATGTATGAAGATTTTCATTGATGAATGTTTTGTACACAATTTAACCTACGCAGCAAGAAGTAATGCATCTTCTCTTTCTGTACTCCTCAAATTTCCGTAAATTGCCATTTATAATTTCTCATTTATAAATCACAATTTCTAAGGAAGATGCAATTCTCTCACTTACACTGCCATACTCAGTTTTCTTTGCTCGATGGAGCAGCAAAGATCTCTGACATGATGAAGAAAGCCAAAGACGACAACATGCCGGCCGTAGCCATCACAGACCATGGCAATATGTTTGGTGCGTTTCAGTTTGTAGCTGAGGCGGCCAAAGTAGGAGTGAAGCCTATCGTAGGTTGTGAGTTTTATATGGTGGCAGACCGTCATCGAAAGCAATTCACCAAAGAAGACAAAGACCAAAGGTGTCACCAGCTGTTTTTGGCCAAGAATCCCGAAGGCTACAAGAACTTAATTAAAATGTGCTCCTTGGGCTTCATGGAAGGTATGTATGGCAAGTACCCTCGTATCGACAAGGAACTTGTACTTAAGTATCATAAAGGCCTCATAGCCACCACTTGTTGTATAGG
>CAMFLX010000365.1 GCA_945957555.1 uncultured Cytophagales bacterium | reverse complement strand
CACTATAAGACAATGCCTCAATCTATTTTCTGCAAGTGATCATAATGCCTTTATCATAGAAACAAAGAGCTTCTTAAAAGCTCAAAATATCAACAAGTCTAGGTATCGAGGATGAGCTCGGCTAGTTGACTTTACCACTCAAGAGCTATCTAATAGTGATGTAAACACCTTACGAGACAAGGCCTGAAATAAAGATGTCAGGAATTTTAATTCTGACCATCAATTCTTCAATGTTTTTTATATATTTGAACACGTCTACAATTTTTTATTTCCGCCACATTTGACACCAGACAACAAAAAACCAAACAGCAGTCTTTATATAGTCATCGTCATCAGTATGTTCATCTGGGGCGTAAGCTGGCCTTCTGGCAAAATCCTTTCTGCATACGGCGGCACTACCGATATCGTGTTTTGTAGATACGTGATCGTATTCTTTAGCCTCCTACCGCTCTTGTGGTTTTTGAGAATCAATCTGAACATCAAAAAAGAAGGTATCCCTACACTCCTACTCGCTGGAGTTTTTATGGCGCTCTATGGTTTCTTTTTCCTCCAAGGCCTCAAGCATGGTCTTTCAGGCGCAGGAGGTGTGCTCACCACCACCCTTAACCCCATCATCGCCTACACCCTAGGACTAGTGGTGAGCAGGAAACTCCCCAACAGAAACGAATCCATAGGCCTTTTCATTGGTGCTATTGCTGGCTGTATTTTGCTCAAAGTCTGGAACAATCTGGACTTACTACTCGACACAGGCAATATCTATTTCCTCTTAGGCGCCCTCATGTGGTCACTGATGAGCAAGCTTACCGCCACTGCCTACAAATATGGCGACTCTTTGGCTTTCAGTCTCTGGATGTATCTCGTCACAGCTATTTGTCTCAGCTTCTTTGTGGATTTTCCAGCTACTGCACATATGCTCCAAAAGGCAGATCAAAGGTTCTGGATCAACATCATCTACAACGGGGTGGTCAGTACCGCATGGGCCACCACCGCCTATTTCTTTGCCACCACCAAACTCGGCGCCGAAAAAGCCAGCAGCTTTATTTTCTTGGTGCCTGCCTCTGCGGCACTCTCTGCTTGGCTCATTCTCGATGAACAGATTCAAATCCATACCATAATAGGAGGTGCTATTGGTATGGTAGCGGTATATGTAATTAACACTAAAAGAAAGATTTCAAATGGATGAGGAACAAGCAAAGGCCATGGCCAAACAACTCCGCCAACCAGAGGGTGAAGAGGGCATAAAAACAGGAACTTGGATGAACGAAGGCAATGTGAATATGAACCTTGCCACCATTGAGGCATTAGCAGCGCAGCCCCATGACCAGATCTTGGAAATAGGCATGGGAAACGGCTATTTCGTAAAAGACATTGTGGGTGTTCATGAATCGATCAAATACACGGGCTGTGACTTTTCGGAGGTCATGGTGCAAGAATCCATCAAAAACAACCAAAGTTGGATCGACAAAGGCCAGGTGGCATTTTACTATAATTCAGCAGAGCAGCTTCCTCTGCCAGACAAACAGTTTAACAAAATATTTACCCTCAACACGATCTACTTCTGGGAAGATCATGGCAAAATACTCGCTGAACTTCGCAGGGTACTTACCAACGATGGTACGCTCATGATTGTACTGAGACCCAAACATCAGATGATCAAATACCCCATGACAAAGTATGGCTTCAATATGTATACTAAGGAGGAAGCTGTTGACATACTGGAAAACCATGGATTCAAAGTAGTGGAGGCAACTGAAAACATGGAACCCGACTTCCTGCTCAACGGTATGCTCATGAAAATGGAAAACATCATCATCAAAGCTGTTCCTCAAAAGTAAAATTACCACAGTTGATATGAAACTTGTCATTCAAAGAGTACAGCACGCCGAAGTAGTGATCAATGCACAACTTCATTCTAGAATAGATAAAGGTCTCTTGGTACTGGTAGGTGTACATGAGGAGGACTCGGAACAAGACGCAGATTGGTTGGCGGGTAAACTCTGCAACATGCGGATCTTTCAGGATGAAAACGACAAAATGAATCTATCGGTTATGGATGTAGCTGGGGATATTTTGGCAGTGAGTCAGTTCACCCTTTATGCCAGCACAACTAAAGGCAATAGGCCTTCGTTCATAGAAGCAGCAAGACCAGAGCTGGCCACAAGACTTTACGACTACTTCTGCGACAGGCTGAGTATGATCACTCAAAAAGAAACCCAAAAGGGTGTGTTTGGTGCTGATATGAAAGTATCTTTACTCAACGATGGCCCAGTAACGATAGTTATAGACTCCAAAAATAAAAGTTAATTTCAAAACAAAAGACAATGACCCTACAAGAAGCTCAAAATACGGTAGATGAATGGATCAAGACCTATGGCGTCAGATACTTCAGCGAACTCACCAATATAGCCATACTGATGGAAGAGGTTGGTGAAGTAGCACGGATCATGTCCAGAACTTATGGAGACCAGTCATTCAAAAAGTCGGACATGGACAAAGACCTTGGTGACGAGATGGCCGATGTTTTATTTGTCCTGATCTGCCTTGCCAACCAAACAGGGATCAATCTTACCGATACCCTTCAAAAGAACTTGGACAAGAAGACCAAAAGAGACAAAGACAGGCATATCAATAACGACAAATTGAAATAATGCTTGCTTCCCAAAACATAGGAAAAAACACAATAATATATTCTCAAAAACATACAAAAAACCAATTTATTATATAATTTGCATACATTATTAACTTTTTACACTTCACAAAATGGTAATAGGGATTGACGTAGGCGGAACTACGATAAAATTTGGTTTGATAAAACTCAACGGCGAAATCGTTTTCACAAAACGAATTGACACCAAAGAAGCAGCAACTACAGTAGGAATTGTAGAGGCCATGATCACAGAAGTTAAGGCGATCATAGCCGAGCACTCCGAAGTCGAAGGAGTGGGTATAGGCTTACCGGGTCTTGTGTCTAAAGACAGAAAGAGCATCGTATTGCTACCCAATATTCCTCAAGTGCTCAATGAGCCTATCGTTGAAAAATTCAAAAAAGCGATCCCTTCCCTTATTGTAAAAATAGAAAACGATGCCAAATGTGCCGCTCTTGGCGAATTGCAGTTTGGAGGAGCCAAAGGCCTATCTGATTATTTATTCATTACACTAGGTACAGGTGTAGGCGGTGGTTACGTGATGGACAAAAAACTGTATCTGGGTTCTAGAGGTAACGCCACTGAAGTGGGCCACATGTACACGCCTATCGAAGGCAAGACCGTAGAGCAACATCTAGGGCTCAACCAAATCTGCGAATATGCTAAAAAAATAGCAACTCAACCACAGTACAGCGGCTCGTCCTTGCAAGGTAAAGAGATCAGTCCAAAAGACATCTTCGAGGCTGGCAATGCAGGCGATAAACTTGCTCTGGACGTTTGGCAACACGTAGGTACGGTATTGGGTTATGGCTTGATCTCGATGATGAGATTCTCAGACGTGAACAAATTTGTAATTGGTGGTGGTGTGGCTGGTGCTTTTGACCTCTTTATTGGCCAAACTGAAAAAGTCATCAGAGAAAACTTGCCAGCTTACTACAGCGACGGTTTGGAATTCAGAAAAGCTTCAGTAGGTGACAATGCGGGTATCTTAGG
>CAMFLX010000364.1 GCA_945957555.1 uncultured Cytophagales bacterium | reverse complement strand
TAAACAAAAAGATATAAGCAATACACGTTTTCCCTTATCCCGAATTGAGGTTAATTACATAGTGCAATAGCGTTCCCCATATCTTATTTCTGGTTACTTGCGCCTTTATAGTACACCTTCCCCTTTGTATCCATAAAAAAAGTATTGTCCTCAAAATCAGTAACCCTAAACAATGTCCACTTTGAGCCATACACCCACTCTCGTTGTATATCCTTATACACCGTTTCTGAAATATTCTTAAAACTGTTATGCGACACCACCCCAAACTTTCCATTGTTGCTCACTATAAGGTAGTCTCCTCTACCATAAGTATAGATAGCATCATAGGATATGGGGATCAAAACCTCGTTATGCGCCCCAAACTGATTATAGCCATTCCTGTTGCCCACGATACCAAGTTTACCGTTTTTATACACACGGAAACGTTGAGTGTATGGTCTAAACGAGACCATGGAACTTGCTTTTACATCAACGGAGTCGTATAAAAGCTCCAAAATCGTCTGCCCCTCCTCATTGATCGCCCCCCAATGGTTACCTTTCCGTACCAAGATCAAATTATGGTGCTCAGTGACCACCACAGAATCAAAAACAGCTGCTATGGTATCCTCCGACCTACCAAGTTTAACAATAAGGCCCATTTTAGAACCAAGCTTATACGGCCTCAGTTTATCAGTTCTTTCATGATCCTCGAAAAACATATCGAAATTAGGCTCGATAACACCCAAGGTATCATCTGATACTGTAGACCTGTAGAGTGTGTAAGTCTTAATGACATGCTTTGAGGTATCGATCAGTGTTACCGAATCTCTACCTGTACGGCACTCAAATGCATCTACGGTATAGTAGTAAATTATGGAATCGTAAACATGTGGCAAAAACTTTATGAAATGCTTTTTTTCCAGCTTAAAAGCACCATACTTCCTCGCTTTCTTGGTGATGTAATACTTACCCAATATATGCTTTATGTTGTCAAAATCAATGGACAGGTAAATCTTGCGATTAGGCCCCACCACTCCCCATTTACCACCGGTTGCCACCTCAAACTTATCGCTTTCTTCGTATCTGGTGTCGTCATATTGCACTGGCACCACCTCCTTGCCCATTGTGTTTATATAGCCGTATTTATTGGATATCCTCACTTTGGCATAGTCTCCTTTAAAGAAAAATACAGTATCATACTTAGGTTGGATCGTAATCGTGCCCGATGTATCCGCAAAGCCCCATTTACCACCTGATAAATAAGGGACTAAAGGGCTTGACGACTGTGCAAGACCTGATACATTCGCACACAAAAACCAAATTTGAACAACAAGAATTATATGGAACTTCATAATCACTGGCCAATAGCCCCCCTCCGCATCCTCTAAACACCATAGGCAAATTACAAAATGTAACTTTAAAATAAAAAAAATCAAAAGGAATGCATCTCTATTGCTTACAACGAATCTTATAAAGTAACTGACTTTAAAACAACCTCTTTTGGTCTATGAAAATCTCTAAACAATAAATTAGAATATTCGTAAAACTGACCAGTATATTATATTTCGTTGCTTTGTTATATTATTTTAAAGAATAAATATCAGATTTAGTATGGAAAAAATTGACATAAGAAATGTTGACAAATGGTTTCCTGACCCCAACCGAGAGGAATGGAGGAAAATCGTAAATGGCGAGATTAAGCACATATTTAAAAACTATGTGCTACAATTGAAGTCTTATCAAATATCAAACGAGATCAAGAAAAAAACCAAAGATGAAGCTCAAGGTATTCTCGAACTACAAGAACTGTGTAGGAAATACGCCCTAGCCGTATATGAAGATTTCAAAATTATTTTTGGCATTTAAAGTTATATCGAAATCATGAAAAAAGCATTGCATACTCTTGAAGAAGTGACCCAACTTATCAGAAATCACAGAAAATTAATCTTAGGTGGCGACGAACGCCTTCTGGATCAACTCCCCAAAGAGGGCACTTGGATAGCTGGAACAACGCCCTATTTTATTGATGAAAATGGTGGCATTTTTTCCCAAGAACTCATCTATGTAAATGACGTAACCGACGTCGGGGTTGATTTCAGGACCGTTCAGTACACTGCTAGTAGCATACAGGACATCACGGAAGACGAATTTGAAAACGGCTTTACCTTCTTGATACTTCCATTCCTACAGCCGGTTCACTTTCAGTTTGGCCAATACTCCTCAGAGTATAAAGACATCTACAAAAACCCTTTGTTTGGCTGGGTGTCTGGTTTCAAGTTTGAAGATTTTGGCACTGTAACGGCCAAAACCTATATCAGCGGCCAAAAATCTGAAACAGATGGAGCTGCCATACATGTGGCTCTGCCAGCAAACCAGGTGGCGCGCTTGGAGATCATCAACATGTACGAACTTGGCGATGGCGATGACGTCTATTTTCCAAAGCCTGATCTTTCAAAGGGATTCGGCACCAGGTGTATTGTCAAAGGCAAGGAAATGGATTTGTATGAATACATCACTACCAACAACATACAGGTCACCTTGCCTTTTGTTACCGATTTCAACGGGGCCAAACTGGCCGTTTCATTTATTTTGAACCATGAGGCTAAAGTTGCACATTTGGTAGCTCCTGTATACGAAGACACCCTGTATAAGATCGCTAAAAAGGTAGATTTCGACTATCAGATCTCGTTTGTAAATGCCTTGCAGAAAGACAGCGACAGGGATATTCTTTTGTCATTGAACTGCCTGTTCAACTTTTTCAACTTTGGGCTGGAGGGCAAGAAAGTATCCAACGGCACAGGCTTGATTACTTATGGAGAAATAGGCTACCATCTGGTAAACGACACTTTTGTGTACGTGGTCATTGACGAATACCAGTAAGAATCTTGAGTGCTAGAAGGCATACACATCCGTTATGCCTTTTTGTTTTCTCTACTGCTCTGAGCAACTACCCGAATATGATGGCTTAATGCCTCCGAAGCCTTCCGCTTCATCATCGCACAAAATATATTTGTGAAAACACCGAACAGAAAGAATAAAACAAAACCAGTAGTAATTTTAACAATACTACTGGCTTTTTATTTCACACTCAATTCAACTTATCCACCACAATTACTTCACCGCAAATTCAGACAGCACCTTCTGCGCCATTTCCTTCCCAGAAGAAACCATTGGTAAAGCTTTTTTGCGGAAGGCGCTTAGTTGCTCCCTTAGTTCTTTGAGTTCTGACCATTTTACAGAGGCCTTTACTATTACGTCAGAAACACTGTTCCATGCACTTCTCCCATCTAACCTCATAGCCATGGCCATCAAATCAAGATCATTAAGAAACACTCCCGCCTGCACAATATCACCTGCTCGCACATGCGACCTAAGTTCCTCAAAATCATCCTGTTCTTTTCGAATCCAATACTGTGCCACCATGTGCATCTTTTCTTTTAAAACTGTTGGTTCTAATCGCTTAAACAATGAAGTATAAATCTTCATCTGATCTTTAGCAACCATTTGGAAATAAAGATTTTGAAGTTTCTCACTCAACAATATTTTATTCGGAAGATATTTATCAAGATAACCCATGAATTCTTGGTCACTAGTATTCGTAGAAAATCCCTTGGCATACAATTGATCTAAATGCTGTAGAGCTGTAAAATAAATGGACATGAGTACATCAGGAC
>CAMFLX010000363.1 GCA_945957555.1 uncultured Cytophagales bacterium | reverse complement strand
TAACAGTAGTTTTTTTTCGTTGTTGACGAAGGTACCTGGCAAATGCCTTGACAGCAAACCAACCCTAACTTATAATAGCGATTTTTACAATGCAGATGGTACCTTGCAAAGTAGCACTTCTTTTGTAGACGATACTCCCACGGTACTTGGGGATCAGCTCAATACCAGATTTTGGATTGTTTTCAGTGGGGCATCGTATGTGAACATGAAGGTTACGCTTACCACCAAAAATCAAACATCAAATACCATAGAGTTTACGGTTAAAGCCCCCCTTGGAGCTTATTGATCATACATTCATTAAATCTACATAAATTACACATGAAGATATTTTTACAATTCATTTTTATTCTGATTGGTCTTTGTTCTTTCTTGGTGCATGGGCAAAGCCTCTATTTTGGGCCCGTGCTGGAAGGAGGTTCATTGAAATCCACCAGTACCCATGTTCGGCCTGATGTGAACCCTGGGGGATACTTAACCAGAACAGGCTTTACGCCTCAATTTGGTGGTGGTGCAGTGTTGGGAATGTTGTTGAAAAACAATGATTTTAGTGTATCCCTAGCTTATAGGGCTCAGGCCTTGAATCATATCGATCCCAACGCTAGGTATTTTACCAATGGAGAGAGCCAATATGTATACAAAGCTAAGCTTTCTGGTGTTTCGTCACAGTTAAAATACCTCAGGGCGGTTCATCTCAACGAGGAGATCAGCCTCATGGGAGGCATGGGGCTTCAGTTGTCCTTCTTTAAAAATCAAACCACCACAGATGATATAGAGGCTACTGGGTATGATAAGAATACCTTGTATTTTGAACATGCATTGAGTGTAAAGAGCTTAGGGCTAGGCCTGAGCCCTGAACTTGGTTTGAGATATAAACTTTCGGCTAAGACCTATATGTATGTATTTGGCAAGTACAATATAGGCCTTTCTGACTATGCAGAGGGAAGCGTAAATAGGGTAGTGCTGAACTCGACTCGAGTAGAGCAGGGGGCTTATGCCAGTAAAGGTACAGGCACGATGTTGGGCCTGAGTTTGCAATACCACATTGTGAAAAATCCTGCTGCGGTCAAGGAGCGTTTATTGGCCAAAGAGCAGAAGAAAAAAGAAAAAGCGCAGCGAGACTCTCTAGCCAATGCCTTAGAAACGCAAGCTAAGACTGCAAAAGAACAGGCGCTGAAAGACTCGATCGCCAAGGCCAATGAAACCACCGAGAAAGTGGTGCAGTACGATAGTTTGGGGATCCCTAAGACTTTGGACAACAGGGTGATCGATAAACAAAACGAGGTTACAGTAAGCAGCCTAGAGATTGAGCTTTATGTATGGGACGACAAACAGGAAGATGGTGACTCGATTTCACTATACCTAAATGGTGCCTGGATCTTGGAGAAGTTTAGGATACAGACCAAGAAGAAATCCATAAAGATCACTTTGGACCCCAATAGGGACAATTACCTCATCATGTATGCACTCAACGAAGGTCGCATGCCACCAAATACTTGTGCGGTATCGCTCAATGACGGTACTGGTGAGCGAAGGTTGAATCTAAAATCGACAATGAAATCCTGTGCAGCTCTGCACTTTAAAGTAAAAAACAAATAAAAAAAGACTCTAAAAGAATAATGTATATGATGTTTAAAAAGATAATAATAGCTGTAGCATTTTTAGGAATGTGCTGCGAGGTGCAAGCGCAAGGAGGTTTTAAAATAGGTCTTAATTTGGCCAATATGAGCGAACAAAGCTTGTATGCCAAAAGCAAGGTCTTGCCAAGGTTGCAGTTTGGTTTTGCCTTTGGCCCCATTAAACTCAGTAGCAAAACCAATGTGACTACTGAGATGCTCTTGACTTGGAAAGGCCAACACTATACCTATCAAGAAACCTACGAGACCACGACCAACACAAGAACTATAAAAACAGATTATAAAGATAAATTTACGTATTGGGAAATGCCCGTGTTGGTAGCTACCAGCGTTACCAATAAAATGCAGGTACAGTTTGGCCCTATTTTTGGCCTTAGGTTTTCAGGGAAAAAGTCAGGAAAGACCAATCTTTCTGTGTATGATAAAAGTTCTAAAACAAGCTCCAATCAAGAATTTAATGAAGACGCCCGCTATGGTGATAAAGACAAATATCCATCAGGCACTTCAGGTATATTCAGCGGTCCGCTTAAAACATTTGAAGTGAGTCTGGCCTTAGGTGCTACCTACAGGCTCTTCCCTAAGATAGCTGTATATGGCAGGTATGTTTATGGCTTGTCTGATGTGTTTAACAATAACTATCCGTTTAAGCATGCTTCGGATACCAAAGAGATCAATAAAGGTATCCAGTTTGGAGTGTTGTTTTTGTTTAAGAACAATGATTAATACCTTTGATTTGAACAAATATAAGATATAAGCGCAGTTGCCCATGATCTTAGTTTAAAGTCAATTTTGTTAAGGATTACAAATATGAGGCTGTCCAGGAAAAGGGCAGCCTCATATTTTAGTTCGATTCAATATTTATTTTTAACCCAGAATACGCATTGGGGATTGTGACGAGACGGAATGATACAAAAAAGTCGTGAGACACGGAGTTTTTCTGAGTGAAAAGCTAGCAAGCCTAAATGAATGAAGAAAAACGAGTATCGAAATGAATTTGAAGTAGCATTTTGTTGTAGTAAATTTCTAATGCGTATTCTGGGTTTAAGACATACCGCACTATATGTCTTAAAATCATTCAATTTAAAATTTCTTTTTAGACAGCCTAAGTGGTAGAGTATGTTGTAAATAAGAGTGCACACAATCAAAAGGCCGTTGCATTTGCAACAGCCCCTTTAAAAGCAAACCTATAAGTTTTGACTCTTATGTCTAAACTCTGCACTCTAAACTCCTAGGCCGATATCGTAGCCATGATCACATCGCTCCAAGGGCCCACCTCGCCACGGGTATTCTCCCAGCGCAGCCAGTAGTACACCGTCTTGCCTGCATCAGCCCCGTTGAAGTGCAGTACATAAGGCGAAGCCGTATCTGTGGCCACGTAATTGAGCTCCGAGGGGTCCGCGGCTGGACTGCCGATCTTGCACCAGATCTGGCAGCCACGCACGCCAGCAGGCTTGGCACGGCTGTTGGGCGTTTCCTCGTCCACAAAGTAGACCGTGTGCTCCAAGTGCTTGCTCGTGTCCACGCTGCCCTTGGGCTTGGTGGTGGGCTGCGGCGTTCTCGTATTAGAACTCGAGCGCAGCGGTAGGTTCAGTACATTGCGATCCTGTGGCGTAAGCGCACTTTGAGGGATGTCTCCAAAGATCTTTTTGAGGATCTCCTGCATTTCACCGTCAGCAATACCCTTACTGTCATTCACCGTCTTGGTGGCCAAGTCGGGGTTTTGTGAAGCGGTATAGAACTTTACCCATGCCTCATGTCGAGTGCTAAGGGTGTTTAAATCTACATCAGATATTACCAGTCTTTTGGCATTATCTGGAAGTTTGAGGTGTGCCACACTGTTTTGGTAGTAAGCACTTCTGTCTGATTCCCTACTAGGGAAAGGCCCGTTTTTTGGCATACGACTATGGAAATTTAGTTAAATAATGAATTTTCGAATAAAAATGCACTTCGCAATGACTTTCATAGGTTTGGGTTCAAACCCATCACCTGTGGGTTCAAACCCATCACCCGTGGGTTCAACCCCATTACCCGTGGGTTCAACCCC
>CAMFLX010000362.1 GCA_945957555.1 uncultured Cytophagales bacterium | reverse complement strand
TTTTCCTATCATTTCGTCTCGCTACAAAGTCTAATGCTTAATCTGGGTTGAAATAATTTTATGGTAAGAAACGAAGTTTTTAGACCCAAATTAAGGCTGATTGCTTGAGGAATATTTTTAAAAATTTAATTACAGGTATTTTGATGGTGCCGATAAGTGTTGGGAAGCATCTAAAATACAGTGCGATGTTACAGTTCATTTTGGTGTCATAAATCATATGGAACATAATCTAGGTAAAACAATTCATCCTGCTAATTGTACAGTTCGGTATATTATCTTTTACAAATGTTGAAGGTCCTAAACCGCATATATATATTTGAAGCCTTAAATTAAATAAATAAGATTACATCATGAAAAAAACACTTTTATTTGGGTTGAGCCTATTACTAATGGCTTCATGTAAAAAGGAGCAAAAGTATGAAATGCCCTATTCTAACTCTTCTTTAGCTGATAGTTTAGAAGACCCTTACCACTTGTCTGAATCGGAGAAAAGAAGCTTGGTACTTCTTGGGAATATGCAAGTTCCCGAATCAGAAACAAAGGCAGCTGCCCTCGAGCTGTTAGCAGAATTAGGCAGAGATGAAAAGCACGAAATAGGGAAGGAGTCGATAAGGATTATCCAGTCGCCAATAGAGTTGCATCTAGAAGGATTAAGTTATCCGGTCGCTTATATTTATAACTTTTTGGGAGCAAATGGGGAGGAACAAGGATATGCCATAGTGTCGGGCGATCGCCGTCTTCCATTGGAGTTAGCATTTGTACCTAAAGGCAGAATATCTAAGACCATAAATGAGCCAGGGCAAAGTGTTTGTATGGCACAGCTACAGTCAATGATACAATATGAGATAGCTAATTTTAATGAGGAATATACCCCTCATCTTGAAACAGCCCTAAAGAAACTAAATGTTTCTAATGCAGGAAGTAGAAATACAGGTTTATTTCCTACAATAACCTATGGGCCATGGACAACGGTTGTTACTAAGGCGCCTTTGGTGTCTGTAGAATGGAACCAAGGAAGCCCTTACAATGATCATGTATCCCTCAAGTGTGGTACTGATCAGGCGCCAACAGGTTGTGTAGCAACAGCTGTGGCACAGATATGTACAAACTATAATAGACCCCTCAAATACAATGGTCATACTTACCATTGGGCAGAATTGGAAAAGGTTGCAAATGCGAAAAATCTGTCATCAACCTATAGAAGTGAGATAGCAACGTTGTTTTCTGACATAGGAAAAGGAGTTGGTATGGAATATGGTTGTGATGGAAGTACTGCAAGTATGGATAATGCTCGCAATCTATTGGGAAGTTTTGGTTATCATACAGATAAAGATGATTACAATTTTTCTTATGTAAAAGCAGATCGCGATCAAAATAGGGTACTTATGATAACAGGTTATGCGATTAAGAAAGTTACCAGTGTTATCTTTGACTTTGTTTCATATGATGAGGGACATGCTTGGGTCATAGATGGATATAAGAAAAGAACGAGAACCGCTAATGTTACAATCGGATCCATTACATATCCGGGTTTGGATACACAAGATTTGGTGCATTGTAATTTTGGATGGGGTGGCTCTTCCAATGGTTATTATGTTTCTGGTATATTTGATACGACTACCAAACCTGTAGCTCGTGTAAGCAGTGGTAAATCAGGTTACTATCAGTATGAACTCAAGTTGCTTCACAATTTGTACTTAAACTGATTATGCTGTTAGCAATACTAAAACAAAGTAATCAAGAAGTACCTTAATTGGCTAAAATATGCAGTCTGTAGAGTAAAAATGAAATTACAGGCTGCGTATTTTTTTTTATTAACAATTCAACAATAAAACTCATATATTCTTCGCAGATTTGTTTTTTCCTTGTCCTCAGTTTCAGCCGACACACATAAATATGTTTATGAGTTATCTTATTATATTCATGTTACTATTGTTGTACAGCATGTATGGATACCTCCGAGCTGTTGTATCTCATAAAATCCATGCTATTGAAGGAAGATCGATGATACGATTTTCACTTATTGGGCTTACAACGTTCATCAATCGAAAACCAAGGTACATTAATTCAAAATCCTAGTAGTTAAACTCACAAACAAGGCGCTCAATATTTGTTAGTTTATTTGATCATTAAAATTTATTATATATGATCAAATTCAAATCAACATTAAGTGCTTTAGTATGGGCAGTGGCCTCTACTGGTTTAGCACAAACACCAGCCAAAGAACTGGTAAAAAACAATCCTATCACTCAGCTTGAGAGAGGCCAAGCTGTTGATATTTATGGAGACTATAGCATCGTTGGCAGTAAGTTTGGCTTTAATGGTGTCAATGGTAGCGGTATGCTGTTCTACAAAGATCAGTTCGTAAGAGACTACAAATTATCTACACAGAGCGATGGTGTTGGAAAACCTAAGACGGTATCTATAGACCAACATGCATTGGTAGTAGGTGCACCAGATTGGCAAACGATCTCAGGCCATACCAGGGGTATGATCGGTATCGCCAAAAGGATTTATGGCAACACCACTACGCATTTCGAACCTACCCTTACGCTATTTGCAGAAGGGTCTACAGACGACAACACTGGTTTTGGCTCTGCTGTCAGCATCAGTGACGACTGGATCGTTGTGGGTGCTCCTAGAAAAAATGTGGAAGGTGGTGTAAAGTTGTATTACAGAAACCCTAGTACGGGCAACTGGGAAGATAAAGGATGGCTTACACTTCCCAACTTTGCCAATGCGCCTTACCGTTTCAGGGATTTTGGTGGACCCAAAGTTAAATGGGATGCTGGTTTCGGATCATCGGTATGTGTAAACCATCAAAACCTTATCGTAGGTGCACCAGGCAATGGAACATTCTATACCTATTACTTGGATGGTATGATCTGGAAATACGCATCTGAGTATACGGGCACCAAGGATATTGGTCAGTCTGTAGCCATTGGTGATGAGTATGCAGCATCCTGCGGCAGCAATAACGTAGAGGTTGTTAAGAAGGCATATGTCAACAACAAACCAGTATGGCCATACCTACAGTCAATCACTACCCCATCTCAGGTGAATGAGATTGCCATATTTGCCAATAGGTTGGTAGTGGGTGAATCGAACAATACCTTCAACGGGCAAGTAACCTACTATCAGGCACAGGGTCATTTTATTCCAGGGACTTATACCTGGGTGATCGACTTTGTAAAGACTGGCAAAATGTACGTGAGCCCAGCTGCCAGCACCAAAGGCCTGCAAGAGGTAAGATTGTTGGGCTATGCAGTAGCCATCTATGATACCAAGGTAGTAGCAGGAGCTCCTAATGCTAGATATACCGGCTATGCTGATGGCGCAGGCTTCTTAGGTGACTTCTACCAAGGGGCAATAGCAGCCAAAGTGGCTGATACGGAGGAGATCGATAACACAACAAATGCGACGCTCATTTACCCTAATCCTGCCTCTGATAGGGTACAGATTGATGCCGTTGGCGATATCTATATGGCCACAGCTACCAACAGCTCAGGCGTGCAGACAGTACTTCCTGTATCAGGTAATACTGCTAATGTATCTGGCTTGTCTAGCGGTATTTATGTGATCTCTATCGTGACAGAAGCTGGGATTAAGACCCAGAATGTCACTATAAAGTAACCTCAATTCGGGATAAGGAAAAACATGTATTGCTTATATCTTTTTGTTTATG
>CAMFLX010000361.1 GCA_945957555.1 uncultured Cytophagales bacterium | reverse complement strand
GTCTGACTCTCGCCCACGTTTGTATCCTCACAAACGTATATGGAGATGTCAGTGGAGACACTGACAGAGGCGAGAAGTAGCGCATTTGCGGCGATGCAATCGCCTTTCTCGACCATCCTCGTTGCAAACGAGGACGATTGGAGTATATAGAGAATTCAAAAACAAATCCTTAAATTTGGCGACACTGGCTAAAACTTCACCTTGGTCTATGGCACAGGAATGCAGCACATTCGCGTGAACGAAATAAAATGGAACCATGGAACAGATATGTCAGTACTGACATTGGCGAGTGTAGAGATATGTCAGTGGAGACACCTCGCCGACGTTTGTGTCCTCACAAACGTATATGGAGATGTTAGTGGAGACACTGACATTGGCGAGCAGAAACCCATCTAAACCCTTTCTTGCGTCTTTACTCTTTACTCTAAACTCTAAACTATTGCCCCACAAAACTTTGCCATTTCATGATATACTTCCTAATTTTGTAGACTCACAAAACATTTCACTAATGAAAACAATATTTCACAAATTTTTCCTTATTCTTTTGATAGCCTTTGGAAAAACAGCATCAGCACAGATGGTGCTAGAGTACGATGTAGATACTTCCTTCTATCGCCAAATAGTCCTTCCTTTAGCAGGTACGGTAAATGTAAGCGTGGATTGGGGCGATGGTTCTATTGAATCTTTTACAACTGCTGGCAACAAAAGCCATACTTTCACTACATCTGGTACCAAAACTGTTACCATCACAGGTAGTTTAACCGCTTATGGTAGTAATACTATCGAATTAGGAAAGGCTAGACTTAGCAAAGTACTTAGTTGGGACGGATTGGGGATTGCGAGCTTTTCCTATGCTTTTTATGGAACAGGCGAAATTCAAGTACCCAGTAATCTTCCAAGTACGGTTACGGATCTGTCTCATATGTTTGAAAATTCCAGCTTCAATCAGCCAATTGGCTCTTGGAATACTGCAGCAGTTACCAATATGGCAGGTATGTTCAATGGAGCAATCTACTTTAATAAACCCATTGGAACTTGGAATACAGCCGCGGTTACCAATATGTCAATGATGTTCTCAAATGCAACGGCCTTCAATCAACCCATTGGAACTTGGAATACGGCTGCTGTTACCGATATGTCAGGAATGTTTGAACATGCAACAACCTTTAATCAACCCATCGGTTCTTGGAATACAGAATCGGTTACCAATATGTCTGGGATGTTTCATACAAGCTCCTTCAATCAGCCAATTGGCTCTTGGAATACGGCTGCTGTTACCAATATGTTAGGAATGTTTAGTGCAACATCCTTCAATCAACCCATTGGCACATGGAATACAGCCGCGGTTACCAATATGTCAATGATGTTCTCTGATGCAACGGCCTTCAATCAACCCATTGGAACTTGGAATACAGCCGCGGTTACCAATATGTCAATAATGTTCTATAATGCAAAAGCCTTCAATCAACCCATTGGAACTTGGAATACGGCCGCGGTTACCAATATGGATTATTTATTCTATAAGGCCAGTTCCTTCAATCAGCCTATTGGCTCTTGGAATACAGCCGCAGTTACTAGGATGACCGCTATGTTCTTTGAGGCGACTTCCTTCAATCAGCCAATTGAAGCTTGGAATACATCTGCAGTTACAGAAATGTACCAAATGTTCTATAGTGCAACTTCTTTTAATCAACCTATTGGCAAATGGAATACAAGCCAAGTGACCTTATTGGACGAAATGTTCCATGGTGCATCAGCATTTAATCAGTCGGTTGGAACTTGGAAACTAAATCCAGATGTTAGTTTAACTTCAATGTTCGATTATTCAGGAATAGACTGTAATAACTATGGTAGCACCTTAATTGGTTGGGCAAATGACCCTGATTGCCCTACTGGTAAGTTTTTAGGGGCTGAAAATATCACATACGACAAAACAGGAAATGTCGCCCGAACATTACTCACTACTCCAATAGCAAACGGAGGCAAATTGTGGCACATAACTGGGGATGTTCTTGTGAAAAACTGTGTATCCTCCTCATCAGAAGACCATTCAAGTACTACATTATCTTCCATTTCAATCTCCCCCAATCCCAGCAACAATGGTGATTTTGTAATCAATTCGAATAAAACTATCACTGAGGTAATCGTAACTGATCTTTCTGGCAAACAAGAACGCTTCTTCGATACACAAAACATCCATACTGAGCTCAAGGGCCTTTTGCACATCAGAGCCATTGCAGATAACGATATCGAGATTCAAAAAGTGGTAGTGCAATAAGTTATACCTGCGATTTCTCTTAACAGCCCACAATAAAAGCCCCGACACGTCTGTCGGGGCTTTCGTTTTTAGTATCCCTTAGGCAGGTCTGCCTGTAACGGATATCTGCACTGGGTCGCTCCACTCACCTACGGGTTCATCGCGCTTCATATAGATCGCGATGTACTTCCACACCTCGGCCTTGCCAAACTCGGGTAAGGGATGTGTGTCCAAGTAATCTGGGTAGGTGTCTAAGGCCAAGAAACTGTAGGAACCCGTACCACGGTCTACCATGATCTTGATACCATCCATCTTACCCTTCTTCCACAGGATATTGGGCTGACCACTTAGTAGCTCTATACCCAACACAGGCTTCACCTCACTCGTTTGCGCAGGAGGAGGATTGGGGGCTTCTATCCCCATATCCTTGCCCATGGACTCGTTGTAGTTTGGATGTGCCTTTATAGCCTCTACCCAAATCACGATCTGACCAAAGATGTTACCTTCCACCACGCCTTCAAAGGCCAGTGTCGCAGGCGCCTCGCTCAGAGGAGCCAGTTCCCCCTTGGCACCATCGCGCAAGAGGTTTTTGTAAGCCGTGAGTGTCGTACCGTAGTTGCGGTGCGCCTCTAGGCCATGCATGATCAGGCTGTAGTGCTTGGAGAACGTATGTACCTTCTGTACCACGTCTGCAACAAAGCCCACCTGTGGCGCATACTTCTCAAACTTCAGTGCGAAGTTTGCCAGCCAGGGGTCTTTCTCCTGATCGCTATTGGGCAAATAATTTGCTTTGACCATATCATTTAGCGTTAAAGTTTGAAATAAATCTAGTATTACAGTCCTATACTCCATGCCAGGGGCTCGCGATTTCCCTGACGGATGGGTTAAGTTTACCAAAACAAGGCGCAAATGTGGCATCAATCCATCCAATCCCCTACCGCGGTCCTTGGGTCTTGGAAGCAATCAAACAACATATCGGCTCGTTCCCCTACGACCTCATTACGTTTCACAAGGTCTATTGCTACATTCTTTGCTCAGCCAGCGACAGCTTTGCAAAGGCATTTATTGAATAACGGATGAAGCATATATTTTATTGTGTGTTATAAAAAATATTTTTTGAGTCTTCAGAAACCCTTGGAGAGTGGTAGCAGCATGGCTTTGCGGAAGGTTAATTGCCACGGGTTTCAACCCGTGGTCTAAATACAAAAAATCAAATGGCTTTAGCCCAAAGGGAAATAGTTTGATAAAGTAAAGCATCGGAGGCTGTATATTTAGAGCACAAGGAAACCCTTGCGCGAGAAGGTCATTTTCGACAACAGGAAATCATTTTACTAACGCAACAAATCGTTTTTCTCCAGAGGAAAATCGTTTTCCCCACGAGACAAATTGTTTTACTACAGAGAGAAATGGTTTTTCCCACGAGACAAATTGTTTCTCCCACGAGATAAATCGTTTTTCCTCGAGACAAATCGTTTTCCCCTCGAAATAAATCATTTTCCCCACGAGACAAATTGTTTTACTACAGAGAGAAATGGTTTTTCCCACGAG
>CAMFLX010000360.1 GCA_945957555.1 uncultured Cytophagales bacterium | reverse complement strand
AATTATACCATACTGTCTTTTACCTTTGGTCCAATTTATATTCTACATCCACATATCCTTCGTATCAGGAATATAACCTGAATCTTTAAACGAGGGGATTATGTTCATATCTTTTTCAGGAAGGAAATGAAATTCCCCACGTATAAGATTATCGAAAATAACTACCTCTGTTCCATACTCATTTTTATAAAGCATCAAGTACGGAGCTACATCAAACAACCAGTTGGATGAATCAAAGTTCGAGGTTATACTATCTTTCAAAAATATATAGAACTCTATATCAGAGTATTGGTCACCTTCTCCTTTGGTAAACGATCCATACATCATACAAGCTGTTATTCGTTCATCTGACTCAGTAAGATTCTTAACATTCGCAATTAATTCTTTTTGTTTTAACATTTCTTTACCCTTTCATCTAAATATCTTTTAGTTATTGTGGCAACTCAAAATCTCTACAGACATAAATTAATGTTTTTCGTACAAATATTATAGCAAAAAGCATCATCATGCTCCACAAACAATAGTGTAGGACAATATTCCAAAATCATTTTTTCAATTTGGATACGTGAAAAAACATCAATATAGTTCAATGGCTCATCCCATATATACAAATGTGCGCTTTCACAAAGGCTTTTAGCAATTAGTACTTTCTTTTTCTGACCAGCACTAAAATCCTCCATGTTCTTATCGAACTGTTCTCTATTAAAATCCAGTTTACGAAGAATCGTTTTAAATAGAGTTTCATCAATCTTATTATTATAGGCAAACTCAGATAGATTACCTTTTAAATATGAAGTATCTTGCGAAATATAAGAAATTTTTAGTCCACTTGCTAACATAAAATTTCCGGTAAATTTAATATCATCTCCATTAATCAATTTTAGGATACTAGACTTACCACTCCCATTTTTTCCTATAATGGCAACTCTATCACCTATATTGATTCTGAAATTAAGATGACTGAATACTTCTTTATCTCCATAAGACAATGATAAATCATTCGCCTCTATTAGGCACTCTTTGTGAAATTCAAGTGGCGAAATTTTTAAGTCATCATATTGTTCGATGTTGTGGAGCAGCTCTGATTTTTGTAAAACGGCTTCCTGATGTCTTGACTCAATATTTTTGGCACGTTTCATCGCTTTTGCAGCCTTATGTCCAACATAACCCTTATCCAGTTTTGAACCAGAATTTGTTGTTCCATATTTACTTTTTTCTACTTTATTTGACCAGTTTGAACTACGTTTTGCTGCATAAGACAACCTTCCTATTTCTTTAAGGAGTTTCTTGTTTTCTGCCAGTTCAAAATTATCTTGTAACGTTTTGTTCTCCCACCAAGAAGTAAAATTTCCCTTTTGGATTTCGATATTCGTTTTATTGATAGATAGTATATGGTCAACACATTGATCAAGTAAGCTTCTATCATGAGATACCAAAATAAACCCCTTCTTGCGTTTCAAATAGTTTTGCACTACATTACGTGCATCGATGTCAAGATGGTTTGTAGGTTCATCAATAAGCAGGAAACAACTCGCTGTAAGGAATAAAGCTGCAAGAAGGACCTTTGTTTGCTCACCATTTGACAATGTATTAAACGGACGATATAAAGCATCTTCTTGAACATCAAGCAATGATATTTCACGAAAAATCTCCCAATCCATACATTCCGTACAAATACTCTTCATTACTTCAATTGTATATAGACTCTTATCTTCCACATCATAAGGAAAATACTCAAACTTAACTGTAGAACTTATATTGCCGGAATACGCATATTTGCCAAGCAGTAAATTTAAGAAAGTAGTTTTACCGCGTCCGTTTCTTCCAATAAAACCGAGTTTCCAATCTGTATCTATCTGAAAACTTACATTTTCAAAAATATTGTCATAACTTCCTTCATATGAAAAAGTTAGATTTGAAACATTTATTAAGGACATATATTTCTTCCTCCTTTACATTATAAAAATTTTATAAGCAAAGTCGGTTTTCGGCATTAATTACTCTATAATGTTATCCAACTCTGCAAGGATTTTGTCATGAATGACATAGTATCATTGTCTATCACGTTTATCTTCCTTTCTTTTACAAATATTAAAAGCCGCAAGAAAGTAAATTCTTACGGCTCAAAAACAAATACTATTATTACCTTTTGTTATACATAACATAAGGTTACTGTAATGTATTATTGAGTGTAGAATACTTAACTTTCTTGCAATTTGCATAACAAAACAAACGGTTCTATAGCCGTTTCTTTAAATATCTTATTATGCATCATATAATTAGCAAGAAAAGTTATACATTCTTCCACCTCCAAGTCGTTTTATTATATCATATTATCTTTAAAAATCCAATATAATTCTTCTGTTCTCTTTCTAAAGATTACCCTTCTACATCAATCTCGACTCCTGATTTGAATTCAACGGCGAACTTATCATGAAATACCGTAACTTTTTCTATAAGCCTCCTTACTAACTGCTCATCATATTCCTCTAACTCACAGGATTGTTCATTAAAGAAATCAGTCATTTCAGCGATTCGTTGCCTTTTTCCTTCACGCTCTGCATTTTCAACAAGTGCATTTTGCTTCAATTCTCGAAGGTGGTAGATTTCATCAGCCACATCTTCATAGTCATTCTTGGATTTTGCTTGGATAAGAAGCTGTTGTTGTAATTCTTCCAATTTGCTATCAATATCATTGGTGGCATTATCATTTTCTTCATTAAGTATAGTAGCTATGTTTTTCTGCAACGCCTGGAGGAAGGGTTCTTTGTTAGCCAAAAGTTCGTTAATAGCCTTGACCACTGCTGTCTGCAATGTTTCCTCGTTTATGGTAGGGGCAGTACATTCAGATCCTTTTTCCTCCAAACGGCTGACGCATCTCCAAACAATAGACTTGTAACCTCGGTTATTCCAGTGTACCCGGCGGTAAATATCACCGCACTGGCGAGCAAACTGCAACTGCAACTATGCAGGCACTTAATCTTAAAAGAACTACTTTCTATAAACTGGTGAAGGAAGTGATTGTATGATGACGATGTGTCCACGATGTTTAGAGCTATACAGTGAAATTTGGTCGAAGCCTTGTTGTAAATGCGCCGATAAGACCATTCCTGTTGATATTGAACTCATCAATGTCGTTCAGATGCTGCTCACTAGAGGCTTCGATGTATCTTATGCCACTTGTTACCCAGATAAAGAACAAGGTGAGATCGAAGCTATGGAAATTGAGATTCACTTTAGGGAATTGTATCCGCAGGCTCTCTTTGATGGTCTCCCACCTGACTGGATTGTAATTGACGAATACCCAGTTCTTGGCGGTAAGGTTCTTGATGAACCTGTTGATATCCTTACATGTGCAATCGAATATCGATTTGAAGAGAGCATCCATATTCAAAAGGATATCGCTATAAGCAATCTGGAAACATGGCTCGAAGAGAAAGACCCGCAATCTTGTAGGGCTATCCTTACATTGGCCGGCTTCTGAAAAAGCAAGACCCTCTCAACAGTAATGATCTGCTGAAAGGGTACTTTACTTTAATCTATGACCTTGAAGTGCCTTAATGCGTCTTTAATAGCTTCTACTTTATATTCTGGTGCTGGTTTATATGGGCGTTTTAGTTCTTCAACTGCGTCTGGTGCGTCGTACATCGGCAGGCCTAAGTTTCTTTTGACCTCTGCAATGTTTGCAGTGTGAACTTTGAAGCCGTACTTTTCTTCGATATACTCCTGAATAAGCCTGTAGGTGATACGATCTGGCTGGATTTTTCGGTCGTCTGCGTACTCCATTTTTACACTGATAAAATCGTCTGCACTTTTGTGGGACAATAAAACACACGTCTCAACGTGTTTTGAGATGAGGGGATAGCTGTCAAATGGAAATCCTAAATTGGAATAACAAATTGCACTATTTTCCAATACCATTTATTTGATTGA
>CAMFLX010000359.1 GCA_945957555.1 uncultured Cytophagales bacterium | reverse complement strand
ATTATATTGCAATTATGAATCTCATAACAATGTCTATTGAGTTTTTCGGGTTAAATTACTCGATCATCAACTTGGATCTTTTCACATCCGTTGTAGATCTCAATTCGACAATGTAATAGCCTCTTGGAAGGTGAGCCGTATTGATTGTTTGTTGACCTACGTTCACATCAGTTTCCATCACTTCTGCACCATTTACATTTTTCAGCACCAATGTACCTGCTGTGCTGATCTCTACAGTAAACTGCTCATTTGCTGGATTAGGGCTCAATGCCAAACCTTTGATATCTTCTGATTGCTTGTCAAAAAGACCTGAAACTACATCAGCTGCGATGCTAAGCTTCGCTCTTGTACCAGGACAATTACCCATTCTGTCATCGAAGTTCACATTGTAGAACATACCTCCTTTGGCCGGTTGGTCTTCGATATTAAACATTACAGTACCGATTTGGTTTACATATAGACCATTAAGATTGTCTACGAGTGGCAAGTTTGTTTGTGTGCAATTGTTATACACGACATAGATGGTACCGCTTCCCGTTTGACCTGAAAGAGGCATAGCTCCCATTGAAATGAAAAATACATTTTCAGCAGGTACTGAGATGTTCGTTTCAACGAAGATTTCTTTCGTTATTTTGGTCGATCCATTATTTGTCAATGTCGTAAATGATACATTCTTTACGACAGTACCATATACCTTGGTAGGATCAGGAATCAAACCACCAGTGTTGGCATTGGCTTTTGATCCATAAACGGCAAAGGAAAGATTACCAGATAATGTACCTACAGTATATAACTCACCTACCACTTTTAAAGTAAATCCAGTAATCACTATACTTTGAAGGGCTTTGTATTTGGTAGATGGTGCATTAGCCGAACTTGTAGAATTGTTATTTAATGGTGTATTTTGAACACTGGTAGTACAAATACTGCCTGCTGGTGCCAATACTCCAGATTTCCTTGCTAATTGTTCTACATACAACAATACGTTGCCATTATTGTCTTTGGTCAATCCTTGGTTCACTGTATGGAAGGCTACCACCGCTTTACCAACTGATGTGTCCAAGGCAGTACCTCCTACACTTTCCTTAAACCAAGTGTATCTTGGTTTGTATGCTGGATATTGTGCATCTACATAGGCCTTTACGCTGTCTTGATTGGTTGAGTAGGTCAAGGTACTTGGCATTGTAAATTCTTGACTATATTGACTTATTACCATAGAATCTTTGGCAATAGGGTAACCTACACATACACTGTCTGTTCCTATATAGGTTAATGTTGCCTTATAGCCACCTGTTGCCGTTACGGTATAAGGTTGATCTATAGTGGATGTTTTAACCAACAAGTTGTTTTTGTACCATTTGACAACATAAGAACTTTGAAGACTTGGGTCTACGTTAAAGCCAACGTTGAGGGTTAAACTTCCTTGGCTTAATACTTGGCTGCATACAGTGGTGTCTTTTTTAGAGAGGCTAACCACAGGTTGCAAAGGAGCTAGTGCTACTGGCAAGGTCATTTTTACAGCATAAGCTGCATTAGTTGTAGAACCAATACCTAGTTGACCTGAGGTATTACAGCCCCAAGTATAAGCCTCATTTTTATTGTTGAGATAATAGCCCCAAGTATCACCAGTATGTATAGAAACTAAGTTTGAATCCAAACTTACTGCACTTTTTCTCACATATACCGGCGTAGCCGAACTAGGTGTATTACTCCCGTTGCCCAAAGCCCCACCAGTGCATACAGAGGTTGTTCCTGTACCTATGTTGTTACCCCATGTGACTGCTTTACCATTGACAGTAATAGCCAAAGCATACCCTTGACCCGCAGCTATGGACTTGGCTTTTAAGAAAGTACCACTTGGATCTGTTTCCGAAAGTTTAACTTCTCCTCTCAGTACTTTTCTAGGATCAGAGTGTGCCATAGTAATGCCCTGACCAGTGACACCGCCCCAGCCGCCATTACCCCAACTCCAAACATAGCCTTTTGAATCTAAAGCCAAAGCAGCTACTCCGCCTGCCGCAATATCTACTATATCAGACAAAATAGATGAATCTTTCAATATAACAGGATAGGCAACAGAACTTGATATGATCAATTCGTTTCCGGAGTTTGCCAGTCCCGTGGCATTACGGCCTAAAAGCCCGTTGGAATTGCTTCCCCAAGAATATACTTTGCCTTTGCCTGTTTTTTTAGGATCTATTAATGCGAAGGTTACCCCATCAGAACAATCTATTTTGACCACATTTTGCAATAAAGCATTAGTAGAACCATCTTTAACGAAAACGGGAGTTGGTCTGTCTATTTTGGTACCATCGCCTAGTTGGCCTTCAGTGCTTGTAAAAGACCCAACTGTAGAATTTGAACCCCAAGCCAGCACTCTTCCATCTGTCAATATGGCAAAGCCACAGCCAAAACCTGCCGCTACATACCTTACGCCTCTAAGATTACCTGAACCGTCGTCAAAACTGGTACCTGCTACTGCACCAGCTTTTACCTTACTAGGTATAGCAGTGATACCAGTACTTAAGCCATTACCTAATTGCCCATTTTGATTGTCACCCCAAGCCCACACACTTCCCTGACAATCAAGTGCATAAAACTGGTTGCCTGTTCCACTGATTACCTGACTAAAGGTAAGTCCAGATGGGAACCCTGCTACTAAGGTGGGTACGTTTACAAAAGTATTATTACTGCCAACCCCTAATACTCCAACTAGGTTATTACTCACATTATTACCCCA
Organism: uncultured Cytophagales bacterium; assembly: GCA_945957555.1. Lineage (GTDB taxonomy): Bacteria > Bacteroidota > Bacteroidia > Cytophagales > UBA9547 > CAMFLX01. The sequence goes on along the minus strand of CAMFLX010000359.1, from coordinate 1,233 downwards.
AGCATATACTTTTTTGTTCACGCCCAACATACACGAAGTGGAGTTGCCCCCTGATATCGGACTGATTCGTTGGGCTTGAAGACTAAAGGAAATGGCGAATAAAAGTTTAAATAGTAAAGTTATTTGTTTCATGAAAATTTAATTAATGTATATATGATGGCGCAAAAATAACACAAATTTACAATCAAGTGATATATTTATAATAAAACGGTCAAAAGACTAATTGGTAGAAATGAAGTCCTGTGTCTGAATTATAGATTCAACTATGGATGGATTTTGAATTTTATGACAAATCACAGGCTCTCTACTAATTCAGAGATTCGTAGTCTTAAAAACATGAGGTCTAAATGCTGAAGCTACATAGTAAAAGGCCATTGAGCGTACACAATGGCCCTTTGCTTAAGCAAGAATTACTTATTCCTTATTGAATCTGTAATACTCCTTAGAATTGTTTTTGGGGTCAAAGGCCTCAAAATCATAGGAATAAATAGGTGTTCCAAAACCACTATCAATGGTACATTTAATAAGTTTAAATACTCTTTTTTCAAGAAGGTCTTCAAATACAAGAGTATAAGATCCTGTTTTGCATTGGTTTTCATTCTGGATCATTAACGAACCTTCAAAGTCTGTAAATAACTGGCCTATCTCACGTTGTTCAGAATCTGAATCGTCTATGAACTGCCAAGATTCAAGATCTTCCGAAATCGTAAGATCTCCTTTAAGGATTGGATTTTTTTTATCAATATAATATACTGAGAATCTGGAGCCTTTAAGCTCCTCACTGAGTTCGCACTGTAATCGAGTATTTTCCTGTTTGTGTTTACAGGCCGTTTGTGAAAAAACAAGGAGTACGAAAATGGTAAGTAACTGTACTTTTTGGTTGATCTTTTTCATGTGATTGAAGTTTAAATTTGAGATTTAAGTATTGAGATTTTGCTTCTGCTTATAAAACAGTGACCGTTAAGGCGCTCTAGCGTATGGCCTTGTAAATCTTGTCTTTATATGTGTGGTCTCGTTTTGGATACATGACAAATATAGGTCTGCACTTTCTCAACTAGTGTCCCAGATTTGGGAAATTTGGCAAATATTTGAAGTATTTTTAAAGCCTGCGACTTTAATGGATGATAAAGTATTTTGACAATAAGTTAATATCTGTTTTTTAATAGATTACCTATAAAAACCTCAATTCGGGATAAGGAAAAACATGTATTGCTTATATCTTTTTGTTTATGA
>CAMFLX010000358.1 GCA_945957555.1 uncultured Cytophagales bacterium | reverse complement strand
TTAATTCTCCAAGACGTCAACCTAGGAATTTTAATACCAAGATTACCATTTTAGTATAAGCATCATCCGAATTTGTTATTCATTATTTTTGAAAATTTGGAAATAAAAACATAATTTCAATATTTAATACGTAATAAGTTAAATACATACTCATGCAAAAGATATATCTTTTTATTCTGATCCTGATTAATGCGATTCTTTTCGCACAAAAAGCAGCTGACAAAACATTTTCAGAGGCCAAACAAAAATTTATGAAGAAAAATTATGAAGACGCCTTAGAACTCTTGAATAAAGTTTTAGCGACGGACAAAACCAATATTGAAGCCTACCTACTTAGAGCAAAAACAAAAACCTCTATGAAAGACAATGGTGGTGCTTCTGCAGACTATTCAAAAGTTCTTAAATTGGATTCTAACAATTTCACAGCATTAGTCAATCGAGGCCATATTAACTCCAATTTCAAAAAATACGATATTGCATTAAAAGATTTTAATAAAGCAGAAAAATTGCAACCAGACAGTGCATTGGTATACTCATACCGTGGAGAAGTCTTTTTTTTAACAAAAAAAATGGACTTGGCTCTCGCCGATTATTCAAAAGCAATTTCAATAAATCCTAACGATGTCAGTTTATATCAAAAAAGAGCAGAAACATATATCATAACGAAGCAACCTGATTTGGCTTTGGCAGACTATGAAAAAATAGTGACCCTTAATCCGAAAGATGTTGAAGCAAGGCTTCATATCGCTTACAATAATTTGACCACTGAAAATTATCAAAAAGCAAAAGAACAATATGAACAACTTTACAAGGAGGACAAAAAGAACGCTTATATACTTAACAATTATGCTTACGTGATCTTTAAGCTTGGCGATGACAAAAAAGCAATCAATCTTTTAAACCAGTCGATAGACCTGTGGCCACAAAACCCATATACTTACAGATATTTAGCTTTGATTTTCATTCACAATGATGATAAGGAACAAGCTTGTGAAGCTATCAAAAAAGGGCTATCATACGGCTATACTAAAAAATACGGCCCTGAGCTTGATAATCTGAGGAAAGAACATTGTATCAAATAGAAATAAAAATCAGGAAGGGAGGCAAAGGCCTCTTCCTGATTTTATTATATTAACCTTTCTTAAGTGTTATTACTGTAATCTCTGGTAATATCCCTACCCTACCAGGAAATCCGATGAAACCAAATCCCCTATTCACATATAAGTACTGGTTTTCTTTCTGATACAAATCGGCCCATTGCTCGTACATATATTGAACTGGACTCCACCTGAAATTGCCAATTTCAATACCAAACTGCATCCCATGTGTATGACCAGACAACATCAAATCAATATCCTTATATTTTTTGTTTACTTCATAATCCCAGTGGCTCGGATCATGCGAAAGTAAGATTTTAACGGCAGCTTCATCCGTATTCTGATATGCTAAATCTAACTTGCCATATTTGGGAAAATTCCCCTTGGCACCAAAATTCTCAATACCTAAAACAGCAATCTTATCTCCTGATTCAGTAAATATCTTGTTTTCATTCATCATGAGATTCCAACCCATTTGCCTATGGGTATCAATGAGGTCACTAAGATTTTTTCTTTTCGCTTCTAGACTCTCCCAAGTCGCATAGTCCCCATAATCGTGGTTCCCCAATGTGGAATAGACTCCCATTGGTGCCTTTAACTTTGAAAAAACATCGACCCAACCTTTCATTTCTTTTGCTCTATCGTTCACTAGATCCCCCGTAAAGAAAATCATGTCAGGTTTTTGCTTCAGCACCGTTTCCACACCACCAGTAACTGCAACCTTATTATAGAAACTTCCACTATGTACGTCAGAAATCTGGGCAATGGTAATTCCATCAAAAGATTTAGGCAAATTTGGCAAATACAAGACCTTCTTACGAAGTCTATAATCATGCGCACCCGACAAGATTCCGTAACTCATCGTACCAGCAAGTAAGGCTCCTGACCCCAAAGCTGTATTCACCAAAAAATCATTCCTAGAAATCCCCTCAGATACTTTTTGTACTGTCTCCATCGGCGTTTCAGACTTTGAAGCAATCTTATTAATTAGCCACTTGCCAAGCCTAATAACATCATCAATGATCAAGAATAGTGAAATCAAAATCTTTGGGGGAGCTGTAAGAAAAAACAAAGTAGAAATCGACATACGCGCCCATGACAATTCTGGCTTAGCCAGAAAAGACCTGAAACTTAAAAACCCAAGCCAGATTATAGCTGACAAACCAATGTATATTCCAAATGCAATATTTCTTGTGAGCTGAGAATATCCTGAAAAATAATGCTTTACTGCCTGATATGCATACACCTCTACAAATATGAGGATAATTAAAATTACAATAAACCTAGTAGCCAATGTGTTGTTACTTAAAAATTAATGCCAAATATACTCCTAAACATGATTTATTAGTAAAATAATTCAATGATCTCATTAATTAATTTCGTGGCCGGTGAAAACAGTCCCAAATACACCCCAGACACCATAAGATCTGCTTTCTCTCACATAAAGAAACGAATAAATACAAAGGAAACCCACAATAACAAAATCTAATTAGCATTAGATTCGGGAACAAATTAGGATTGTAAACAAATTTTATATACTTTTGCATCAGAAACAAATTATTGTAATTGTTAGGACTTATTCATCTCTATCTTCACAGGGGAGCATCTCACGCTAATTGGCAGGGTCAAATCACGGACACAGGATTTTCAAAAATCTTAATTTTCATCAAGGGCATATTGGGTGGTTTTCTGGCAAGTTTTGTAGGGCTTAATGGGTCTCATTGGATTGGGCAAATTGTTGCTTAGACTATTGGTGCCATTGCTATGTTTTACATAATTGGTTTCGTTGGTAATATAAATTAACGAATTAAAAAATCACTTCAAAATGGATCAAAAACCATCATTTGAGTCTCTTCCTTTGTCGGAAGAAGTCAAAAAAGCTATTGCTGAATTAGAGTACACAGAACCATCTCCTATCCAGTTACAATCTATCCCCCTTATTGTCGAAGGTCACGACGTAATTGGTCAAGCACAAACAGGTACAGGAAAAACAGCAGCATTCGGTCTCCCAGCAATCGATAAAATCGATACTAAGAACCGCAATACACAGTGTATTATCCTTTGTCCTACTCGTGAACTTGCAGTCCAAGTAAGTAACAACATCAAAAAATATTCTAAATACAAAAGAGGCTTGTCAAGCTTAGCTATCTATGGTGGCGAAAGCATCGATAGACAAATTCGCAGCCTTGATCAAGGTGTGCATATCGTTGTAGGTACTCCTGGTAGGGTGATTGACCATATCGACAGAGGCACTCTAAATCTAAAGAATATACACACAGTTATATTAGATGAAGCAGATGAGATGCTGAACATGGGTTTCATTGACGATATCAAAGAAATCTTGTCTAACACACCAGAAGAAAGGCAAACAATTTTGTTCTCGGCTACTATGCCAAGGGAAATCATGGAATTGACTAGAAAATTCCAGAAAAACCCAGAGATCATCAAAATCACTAAAAAAGAAATTACGGTATCTAATATAGATCAGAGATATTTCGAAACAAGATCTGAGCATAAAGTTGAATTACTTTGCAGATTGTTAGATTTCCATCAAATCAAACTTTCACTGATCTTCTGTAACACGAAGAGAAAAGTGGACGAACTAGTTGAAGATCTTCAAAAAAGAGGCTATGCAGCAGAAGGACTTCATGGTGACTTGCGTCAAACTTCAAGAAACCAAGTAATGGCTAAATTCAGAAGTGGCGTTCTTAACATCTTGATAGCTACAGACGTGGCTGCTCGAGGTATTGATGTTAACGATGTTGAAGCAGTATTCAACTATGACCTGCCACTAGATAGCGAAAACTACGTTCACCGTATTGGTAGAACTGGTAGAGCTGGTCGTTCTGGATATTCTTTCAGCTTTGTAGGTAGTAGAGATCGTAGACTCTTGAGTG
>CAMFLX010000357.1 GCA_945957555.1 uncultured Cytophagales bacterium | reverse complement strand
AGAAATTTACTACGACAAAATGCTAATCAAATTCATTTCGATACTCGTTTTTCTTTATTCATTTAGGCTTGCTAGCTTTTCACTCAGAAAAACTCCGTGTCTCACGACTTTTTTGTATCATTCCGTCTCGTCACAATCCCCAATGCGTATTCTGGGTTTAATAATCATTCGGGTTGTAAGGGCTTGTTGGATAGTGCGTTTCATCGTCAGATTCAATATCTTCTATTTGTGTAACACTCCTAAGCACTTGTACGAGGACTTTGCGTAGCGCCTGTTTGGCTTTGTTTTTGTCAATGTGAGTTGAATGTGGATCTTCAGCTACAGCAATAAAATGCTTCAGTGCTTCCATTTCTTCCCTTGAGGTCGGTACATGCTTGCCATTGCTTAGGGCTTGGCCCAATTTGTCATCAGGGCATATTTGGTAGGCAGTTTGCAAAATGGCATAATTACTATAAGTTTGTTGCTTTCTCAGGTTGTCGCGTTGCAAGTTGGTCATGGTGCTACCACTGATCGCCCCTACAAACTCCCCACTGCTATGGTCGTGGTTATAGCCCATTCCTTGGTCTTTGCTGAACTTCCCTTGGTTGTATAACTCCCGTTTCATTCCTGTTTGAGGACTCAAATGTGGGAATCGGAGCATTTCCAAGCTGTTAAGATAGCCTAACTGATCTGGGTCGGGGGTAGAGGTGGAGTCCATTTCTTTGATGTAAGAACTGATATTTGGTCCGATTTTTACGGTTCCAAATCCAAACGATGTGTTGAGCGTGTGAGGGTCCACAGTTCTGTCACCCATACTCGAATAACCTTGGGTGTTTATTTCCACATCGTTAGGAGCCATAAAGTCCAGTCTGCTTAGGTCCGAAGAGCCTAGTGCCTGTAGGTGTATGAATGGATTTGTGGATTTACTGAAATCGCTTGTGGTAGATCGCTCGCCAGGATCTATGTCTTCCAGTTCCATCTGTGTATCCATATATTCTTTTTTGCTCTCGATTTGTCCTGTGAAGTTGCCAAATGCCTTTCGGCTTTCGTAAGACAAGATGTTGCCATAATTAAGCTCTGTAGGGCCAAAACCTGTATTCATACCCTGAATGCGCAGGTCTTGTTCTTGGTTTTTCTCACTGGTCGTTTTCTTGCTGCTATTTTTCTTTGTTAAGAAGTTTAACAAGTCTGGCAAGTCAGTAAAAATTCTTGGAGTGATGGCCTTATCCTTCACGTATCCTTTAATTCTAGCCTTCCAGTCGTAGCGCAGGTCGAATGTACCTTTGTTAGATTCTATCAATGAAATTAGGTTTTGGATGCCGAAACCGTTTTTGTTGTAAGCCTCATATTTATCAGTGCCTATTTGAACCTTAAGTTGTAATACGACCCTTGGGGCTATATTTTGCTGTAGCGACTTCTGTTGTTGTGTGTATGAACTGTTGTTGATGAACGCTTGTATTTTGCGTTGCATAAGGTTTTCTGGCCGATGGTCTACGAATCGAGCAGTAGTTTTATGGGTATTGGATACTTGATTTGCTTGGGCTTGATTCGTCCGGTCTTGTGTTTTGTCAGCGAGAGTATTCATCGGTTTTATCTTAAGAAAAAACTGTTGTAGAAAGTTTAGGAGCCCTCAGATACATGTATATCAGCTACCCACTAGGTGTAAATGTATGAAAAATGCCCCTATCTTACAATAGATCAAATCCTTCTTGCTGAGGTTTTGAATCTTGAATCTTGGGTTTTAAGTTAGCATTATGGTATGGTTAATCTAAGTTGTTGCTGGTTTGCCGAGAAAGATTGATGACCTATTCTCAGTATTGATTATTGGATTAAACTAGAAGTGCATGAGATTGAACCTCACGAGTAATGGGTTCGAGCCAACGGGTAATAGGTTTGAACCCACGGGTGATGGGCTTGAACCCACGGATGATGGGTTTGAACCCACGGGTAATGGGTTTGAGCCTACGGGTAATGGGTTTGAGCCCACGGATGATGGGTTTGAACCCACAGGTAAAGGGTTTGAACCCAGGGATGATGGGTTTGAACCCATGCCTTGGAGTATTGATATGACCCCTTAGGGTGTTGATGCCGAGTATGAGACAGTTTACTGTAAACTGTTTATGATATGTTCGAGTAATTGTACAAATACCGATGCGTCCAGAATGTCATTGAGTTTCTCAGAGATGAGGACGGATTCTTTTCTCTTTAGGATTTCTGATTGGGCATAAAGTAGTTTTTTGATCAGTTCGGTTTTGTCTAGGTGTTCTGTAGCGAGTTTGATATCCTGCTCCCAAAAGGTATAGGCGTTTATGCCACAGCATTCAGCCATACATTGTGTTTCCAATCTGTCCCATAAATCAAAACTCGGCCTGAGCAAGTCGTCTATTTCAAACAAATCTTCGTGATCTTTGTCATAAAAACGAATCCGTTTAATCCATTGGTCCTTGCCTATGTTGATGTCCATTGTTGAGAGGGAGTCGATTCGGGTTTTTTCCGTAACTTAGTGTGATATCAGCTTAATTTTTATCATTACAATGGTATTGAATACTTCCCAAAGTTCCAAATGGTGGCTGTGCGGTCTTATGGGAAATTGTAAAATATCCTTTCGATCTTGGAGTAATGCTGGATACCATACAGGTTTTGCTAATTAGAAATTGCTTTACCTTGGTTTAAACGCATTGCTATCAAGATTTAATCCTGTAAACGGAGCACTGTAAACTGACGACTTATTTAATTATCTTTGAAAAATATTTACTTAATTAAACACAGGTCGCATGCGTCATGTATTATGTTTGTTCATCATTCTTATGGTGCAGTTTTCTGCATTGATGGCCCAAGATTCCACTGTAGTTGCAGTCCCCCTTTCGGAGTTTCCTACCAAGCTCAACAAGACCAGACTGGTTACTACAATATCGCTCCAAGCAGGATTTTTAACAGCGGGCATGTCTTACTTGCAGTTTATCTGGTACAAAGACGTACCTAGGGTGTCTTTTGAAGTCTACAAAGACGGTAAAGGATATTTACAAATAGACAAATGTGGCCATGCCTATGGTGCTTACCTCGAAAGCACCATTAGCTACTATTCGCTAAGGTATTCGGGAGTTTCTAAGAAGAAAGCATTGATGATTGGAGGTCCTATGGGTTTGATCTTGCAAGCACCTATAGAAATATGGGATGGCATGTATGAAGGCTGGGGCTTTTCTTGGGGCGATATGATGGCCAATACTGCGGGCTCATCCTTCTTTACCCTCCAAGAGTTACTGTTTGACAAACAACTGATGAAGTATAAGTTTTCCTATGCCCACACTGAGTATGCACGCAAGGCCAATGGTTATTTGGGTACTACCGATTTGGGGCGGGTATTCCAAGATTATAACGGACACAGCTATTGGCTTTCTATTCCCATCAATTTGGCTCAGCGCGACTCCCGTATTCCCAAATGGCTCAACATTGCCGTAGGATACAGTGCCAATGGTATGTATGGAGAGTTTGAAAACATAACGCATTTTAGAGGGGTGCAAATTCCTCCCACAGAGCGGTATAGGCAATATCTTCTTTCTTTGGATATCGACTGGACGCGTATCAAAACCAAATCCAAGCTTCTGAAAGTACTTTTTAAAGGCATGACAGTGGTCAAGCTTCCCTTCCCCACTTTGGAATACAACAGCCTTGGGCGTATCAAGGGTTATTGGTTGTATTGGTAGTATACATCCGACGAGGGGGAATTTTTGATGACTCTGTCTATACGTAGAATCAGCGAAGCGCTCTACGTATTGATCAATGGCTTTAGAGGCTGTGCCTCGGATTTGGACCCATAGACATCCCTACACAAAGTCAATATCAAGCAGGCCCTTGCCGTTACAGTAGTAATCAATCGCGCTGGAATACATGTAGTCCCACTCGTTTCTCACCAAACCCGCTCTTAGGGGATTTTCATGCAAATACTTCATCTTCGATTCCAGCATCGAAGTGCTGGTACACTCTTCAGGATGGTTGTCTTGCTGCCAAAACTGATGTTTGTCGTTCC
>CAMFLX010000356.1 GCA_945957555.1 uncultured Cytophagales bacterium | reverse complement strand
TGTCATCAAATGTATAAACGGAAACCCCACCTTCATCTGGTTTTGAAGAAGTTATCAGCGTATCGTTTCGATAAACATTCATATAATAGTAATTTTTCAAAGTTGGGTCGTCGATAAGGAATAAGGAAACCACAAAGCCTGAGGTATCACCTCCAAAAGAGTTCTGAGGAGTCCTCTTTTCCACTGAATCCAAAGCAAAAGGATCCATATCAGGAATCGATGACAAAGGATCGGCTTTAGATGTAGCAGTATAAGCCACTCCTTCATGTAATACTTCCATTGTATAAGATTTGCCAACTATGATTCCTTTATAATCTGCTGGCGGAATATAATACCCTTGACCTGAGTAAGAAAACACCCAAACTTTGCCTGACTCGTCTTTTACAGAAACGGTAGCATTAGACACATACACCGAATCTGCAGGATGTAAATAACTTACCGATTTCAATACCCTTATACTATCGGAGGTATGAACATTGTCATCCAAGCGTCCGAATATATTCATTTGCGGCTGGGCGGCTTTTAATTTCACGTCCAGCTCTACAGGCTTACCACAACTGTTTAACAAAACAGCCAAAACAACAACTAAAAAGCTTAAGATCTTTTTCATGTTCAACAAAATTAAAAGGTTACTGAATAAGAAATTGATGGGATGATAGGAAACAACCAATACATATTTACTACTTTCTGGTCTACTATGGTATTACCATCAGCATCCTTTTTATCTTCCATCTGTACAAAATATGGGTTTTTCCTGTTGTATAAATTATATACCGAAATATTAAGGGCCTTTTCTAGATTAGGATGTTTGGTGCTGTACCACTTCTTAGTGAAAGAGACATCCAATCTGTGAAAGGCCGGCATCACATAACCATTACGCTCTGTATAAGTTGGCATTTTGTAACCATCAACCATATAATAACCCGTTGGCAAGGTATAAGGGCGCCCAGTGGCATATACCCATGCAAAGCCAAGTGTCCAATTCTTTCCTAAAGAATAGTTACCCACCACGTTCACATTGTGCCTACGGTCATAGTCGGCCCTAAACTCCCTTCCACCGTTCACACCATCGATTTGCTTTGTGGCCTTTGAGAGTGTATAACTGATCCAGCCATTAAATCTTTTGCCATTTTTCTTTACAAAGAACTCCACACCATAACTCTTCGCATTACCTTGCCTAATTTCTGTTTCTAATGTAGGATTCAAAAACAGTTGGGCGTTGTCTTTAAAATCCGTCACGTCAAACATCTTTTTATAGTACCCCTCGACAGAGGTTTCAAACATACCTTCTTTAAAATTCTTAAATATACCCGTTGCCACCTGATTGGCATATTGAGGTCTTATGTAACTTGTGGACGGCAACCAGACTGCTGTAGGTAAAGGCACCGTGGAATTTGAGATCAGATGTAAAAATTGGGCATTCCTACTCAACGAAGCCTTCAACGATGTGGTTTCATTTATTCTGTATCGAGCGGCCATACGAGGTTCTACCGCATAGTTGCTTTTAATAGTCTCTAAGGCTCCATACTTTTTGGTGCCTATCAAATTCTCCTCTCTTGCAATATTATTTTTGTAAACATTTACAGTAGAAGAGCCCAATTGCTGAAAGGAGGTGAGCCTAATACCGTATTGAAGAAACCATTTTGGAGTAACCTTGTAGTCTGCATTGAAATAGACTGCTTCTTCTCCCGCCTTGTACGGATCCAAAACTATATCTTTAAAGCCTCCCGTAAAATCTACTTTGCCTGGCTGGAAATATCTATAACTCAATTGAAACCCAGTATTTACTTCTATTTTGTTGGTCGCAAAAATATTAAAGTCCTGCTTCAGGCCTACTTCTTTGAGGTTTGAAACCCAATCAAATCCGAATGAGGAGGTTTTAAGGCCTAAGTGATAATCAAAATTACTAAAGATCAAGCTGGTGTTTGAAAACACTTTACTGTTGAACACGTGGTTCCAACGTACGGTACTGGTGGCATTGCCCCAACCAAGGTCAAACACACTGAACTTCAGCTTATCCCTACCAAAATAGCCGGCCACAAAGATCCTGTTCTTGTCGTTGATCTTATAGTTCACCTTGGCGTTAAAATCATAGAAATACAATTGATTTTTTCTAGTTTCCTCATTAGGGCTTAACTTCAAGAACATATCGGCCCAGCTTCTTCTTCCTGACAGTATAAAGCTACTTTTGTCTTTTTTAATAGGTCCTTCAAGGGATATCTTACCGCTGATCAGGCCTAAACTTGCGTTACCCGCCAGACGATTCATGTTACCGTCTTTTGACCTGATATCCAGCAGCGATGAGAGCCTACCGCCATATTGTGCAGGTATTGCCCCTTTGTATAGTTCGGCATTTTTAATAGCTTCAGAGTTGAACACGGAGAAAAACCCAAGAATGTGGGAGCCGTTATACACAGGTGCCTCATCCAACAATATCAAGTTCTGATCTGCACCGCCACCACGCACGAAATACCCCGTGGTACCTTCCCCTGCGGTTTGCACACCGGGCAAGGTTTGTATGTTTTTGATGATATCCACCTCACCAAACAGTGCTGGCAAGGTTTTGATCTGGTTCACGTCCACCGTATTGGTACTCATTTTCACATTACTAATGTTTTCATCAGGTTTCCTGTCGGTCAATACCACATCTTTCAACACGGTGACCTCTCCTTCTTCTGCAATGGTAAAGTTGATCGTCTCATTTTTCTGAAGATTGATCTCCACGATCTTGGTCTGATAGCCCGAATAGTTGATTCGGATCTTCCTCTTTCCCGCAGGAAGCGCTATTGAGAAAAAACCATACTCATTGGTTTCAATAGCTACGTCAGCCTCGTTGTCTGACACGATAGCCCCTATAATATTCTCCCCTGATGCCGAATCTTTAACGATCCCACTAACGGAATACTGGTTCTGTGAGTAGGCTGCTCCTACCAGAAAGCTAAAAAACAATAAAAAATGTTTCATGTTTGAAAAATACTGAATAAGTGTTTGTTTTTGTTTGTGATTCATAAAATGAATTTGTTGTGAGTTTCTTAATTTTATCAGCTCTGCAATTCTTTGAATAAACATGAGACAACTTAAAAATCCGCTCCCCCTATGTCTTTTTTATTTTTTTTTAACCATCGGACATCGCCGCATACGGAACTGTTCGATGAGACAAAACTAAAAAATAGATTCAAAGCTACTCATAAAAAATAGGCGAATAGTCGAAATGTATCGGTGAATTGTCAAATATCATAATTGAGATGATTGAGTGGTCGAGATTATTGCGAGAGAATGTACTCAATAGAGAGTTCACGCTCTCGCAATGTATAAAACTCAGCTCTTAAACTATTCTTTTTTCGGAGGATCTACGTAGTTCTGAAACGAATACTGGATCCCTACCGAGAGATTGTGACTATGCTGTGCAAATTTATCTTGGTCAAAATCATACATACCAATATAAGTAAACGAAGTCGTGATGAACTTGGTAAGCTTTGCGGTGAGGATAAAGTCTACCCTATGGTCCATATAAGCATTCACCTTGTCGTAAGCCTTTTTCACTTCAGGGTTATCCTCGTATTTTGCCATAATCTGATCTCTCTTGAAGAAATAATCGATGTTACTGAAGAACATCTGATACGTAGCTTTGATGTTGACATTTTTCCTCACGTTCTTATTCACACCCGCAAAAAGGTTAAACAAGCCAAACTCGTTCCTCCATGACTTGCCCCTATCCACACCATAGTTTTTCTCCACCTCATTTACAGCAAAAGACTTTGGCACCAAGGTTTGCTTGGCAGCAAACACACCCAACCTGACAAAATACCAGTTGGTAGGTCTATACTCAAAACCTATGGATTGCATAAAATATGCTGGATTGATAAAACTAGCTACATGCACAGCCGTATCCTTGATTTTCCCAGTAGCAGCAGGTCCTGTACGGTCTTTGTAGAGGTAACCATTAGCAAAATAAGTTTGTGTGTTAAAGGCCCCATAGAGGTTCCATTTCTTATTCAGCGCGCGGCCATACTTAGAG
>CAMFLX010000355.1 GCA_945957555.1 uncultured Cytophagales bacterium | reverse complement strand
AATTTGAGGTAGCTTTTTGTCGCAGTAAATTTCTAATGATTATTCTGGGTTTAAGAAACGATAGACAAAACTGTTCAACATATAAATGTTGAATACAACCCTTTAGTAATGAAAAGAGATACCTCTAAATGTTTTAGCGTGTATTTGTATGTAGTCTTGATGTTGACCAGAAATCTACAGTCACAAACGGATACCAGCTGGAACCAGCTTCCTCAAATCCTAGCAAGAATCAATGCACCTGTATTTCCGGACAAAACATTTAATATTATAGACTACGGCGCCAAAACAGATGGCATAGGCCTGTCCACTTCGGCTATCAATAATGCCATTACTGCATGTAACACCGCAGGTGGCGGCAAAGTTATCGTACCCAAAGGCACCTTTGTAACGGGGGCTATCCATCTCAAAAGTAATGTGAACTTATACATAACTCAAGGGGCCACTCTTTTGTTTAGTACTGCTCCTGCCGACTATTTACCAGTAGTATATACCCGATTTGAAGGAGTAGAGTGCTATAACTACTCACCATTTATCTACGCTTTTGGCGAGTCCAATATAGCCATCACAGGAAAGGGCACATTAGATGGCCAAGCTGCTACGACCAACTGGTGGGCTTGGAAAACAACAGGGGCTACCGATGTCGCCAACTTGAACACGATGGGACAAAATGGTGTTCCCGTTTCGCAACGTATGTTTGGTACTGGATATAAAATCAGACCCAACTTCATTCAACCTTATCGATGTACCAATGTATTGATCGACAGTGTTACAATACTAAGATCTCCCATGTGGGAGGTGCACCCTGTACTGTGCACTAATGTCACGATTAGCAACTTGACCATCAACTCTCATGGCCCCAATAACGACGGCTGCAACCCCGAATGCTGCAAGGATGTTCTGATACGCAATTGTACTTTTGATACTGGAGATGATTGTATCGCTATTAAATCTGGCAGGAACAATGATGGTAGAAGGGTGAACGTACCCAGTTCTTATATCGTAATTCAAAATTGCACCATGAAAGACGGTCATGGAGGGATAACCATGGGTAGTGAATGTGCGGGAAGCATTCGCAACATATTTGCCGAAAACTGTAACTTAAGCAGTACAAATCTCGACCGAGCCCTCAGAGTCAAAACCAATTCGGTAAGAGGGGGCGTAATTGAAAATGTATTCATGCGCAACTGCACCATAGGACAGGTTGCCAGCGAAGTACTCCAAGTAGATATGCAATACGAGGAAGGAGATATAGGTAGCTTTACCCCTACTGTACGAAATATAGAATTGAATCATGTAACAGGGAGTATTTGCCCTAAAATCTTCAACTTTAACTGCTATCAACGTTCACCCGTATCTAATGTAAAAGTCATGAACTGTAGCTTTAATAATGTATCCAGCAACACATTAGTTAATGTAGAAAAGCTACAGATTTACAACACTACCTCAAACGGCACCATCCCCTTGATTCCTGCTACACTTTCTGGCTATACTCATGCCGAATCCTATACTGCCAAATCAGATTGGGGCTGGTCTAATGTACTAGCAGGATTTACTGGCAACGCCTACATGGAGCCTTGCTCTGCAGACAACTACATCGAATGGACCATCAATACCTCTTTACCTTCGGTCGATACACTCGTTTGGCAATATTCAAACGCTGATAATGGCACCTCTATTTGCAGTCTATATGTGAATGGTCAATACCAAAATAACGTTTTCTTCGCTCCCGGTGCATCCTCATGGCAGACCCTCAAAACTCCTTATACTACTAGCCAAGGCACGAATACAATACGCTTAGTTGCCTCAAGCAATAAACTGTATATCGACAGATTCAATACCATTAAGGGGCCTGCAGTTCTTACTCAAACAGATGATGTGTTAAATCCAATAAGCTCACTGGCTTTTTATGTTAGTCATAATCAGTCCCACTCGTCTTCGAAGATTATTCTGAGACTCGAAAAAAGTGAAACGATTCGTTTAGAGCTGATGTCTACAACATGCGGGACCACATACAATATTTATGACGGGCTTTGTTCCTATGGAGATCACATATTTGATTCCGACATGTACCATCAGGCATCAGGCCTTTATATCATACACTTATATACTTCACAAGGCCACACAACAAGAAAGGTATTTATTGAATAACTTAGACAATATGGTTGCATCCGCCCACTCTTCCTCAGCGCTTCATGAACTTACATTAGGCTTGATAGTGAAATGATGAGCGCTTTTAAACCCTAAAAAACGCTCATATATCCCATTAGTAGCGATTAAGTTTATCTGGCCTTCACTACCTGCCAAAAGTTTTAAAACTTGTAACATTTCGATTCAAAACCCAACATTTATCATTCAATACTCCAGTGCAGTTGGTATTTATTCATGCTTTAGCTTTATAGGCTCTAGGTCTTTACTAGCGGGACCCGTAAGTACCTTGCCATCAAAGGAATATCTTGCTCCGTGACATGGGCAATCCCATGATCTTTCGGCATTGTTCCAAGCCACCGAACAGTGTACGTGTGTACATGTGGGGCTTACCGCATGAAAATTCCCCATATCGTCTTTATGCAAAGCTATGGAATGGCCTTCGTATTTAACCACTTTCGCATCACCAGGGGCCAAATCAGCCAGAGCTTCAAGGTCTTTTACATAAAACCATTTGCCCAAAAACTTGGCTACCACGTCTGCCTGTTCTTTAATGAAATTACTCAAGCCAGCCAGTTTGATTCTCGATGGATCAAACAAGTCCTTATATTTGCTCCTATTATTAAGGATCTTCTCCGAAAGTTCCAAAGCCGCTACATGGCTAAAGACCATGCCGTTCCCTCCATATCCCGTGGCTACATATACCGATTTGGGATTACCAGGTAGATGCCCTATATAAGGCAAGCCATCGATAGACTCAAAGTACTGTGATGACCACTTGAACTTCACGCTATCCACATCAAAGTACTTGCGCACATGGCTTTCTAAATTTTGAAAACAAAATTGTGCATTGGCCTCATGTGCGGTTTTATGATCATTGCCCCCAGCGACCAAATACGACTCCCCATCTATATCTTGCGTACGGTAATAATGGTATGGATCATACATATCATAAACCACGGCATCGTGATATACATTGCTTTTCAACTTCACAGCTATGGCATAGCTGCGGTAAGGAGCAGCCCTGAAGTGCAATACATTTACCCCAAGCGGTACATGTGTAGCATAAATGGCATAGCGCGCTTCCATAGGCCCCCTAGATGTTTTCACATGAATAGTACCTTTCTCCTCCACCCGCTCAACCCTAGTATGTTGGAGCAAAAGCCCTCCTTCTTTTTCAAAAGCCTCTGCAAGACCATACAAATACTTTATTGGATGAAACTGGGCCTGATGTGAGATATGAATGGCCTTCTCAAAAGGTATCGGCGCAGGTATGGCCGGTACATGGTTGGCATCAATACCCACACTGCGTGACGCCTCCAAGATTTCCCCTAGCACCTTACTTTGGCTTTCATTTTGAGCAAACAAAAAACCTTTGACTATCTTAAAGTCGCAGTTGATTTGATGCTCTTCGATATTATTTTTGATCAAAGCTATAGCGTCTTTGGTCGCATCGGCCACTCGTTGAGCCCCTTCTTGACCAAAATCTCTGATGAGATCGGTATATGGGGTATCTAATACAGTATTGATATGGGCAGTAGTACCCCCTGTAGTACCGAAACCAATATTATAAGCCTCAACAAGCACACATTTCTTACCTGCCTTTTGCAATTGCAAAGCAGTGGAAAGACCAGTGATTCCTCCACCTATAATCATTACGTCAGCAATACCGCTAGGAAGCTCTTGCGTTTTTGAAATGTAATCTTCAATATTGTTTTGCCAAAGGCTCATACATGTACCGTCCCTTTTCATAAAAATCTGGATCAAAAATTAACTGAATCTTAAAACACTAACTCCGTAACTTTGAGATTGTTTGATCCTTGCTACAATATTCAACTTGAATTTTCATAAATACTGGTACTACAGAGATGATAGGCCACACCCATTGCTTGTATATATTACCCTCTTTAGGACCTTTGGCCATGCCCTGCCAGTATCAGCTTTAACCCAGAATACGCATTAGAAATTTACTGCGACAAAATGCTACTTCAAATT
>CAMFLX010000354.1 GCA_945957555.1 uncultured Cytophagales bacterium | reverse complement strand
GCGTAAAGGAGTGCCAAGATACAGCTGCGGTTTTTATAAGCCACACACACATTGATCATTTCGTAAATTTTGACACAATCTTGAGGCACCAAATAGGCATAGGACGGAAAGTGGTTATTTGTGGCCCAAGTGGTATTATCGACCAAGTTCAGAATAGAATCAGAAGTTATTGCTGGAATTTAATTGATGAAGGTTCAATTACTTATGAAATCAGGGAAATTATAAATGAAAATAGTTTCAAAGTAGTCAACCTTAATCCTCCCATGTGGAGCAAAGAAGAAGGAGGCGTTTTTAAGAGTGGTGCAATTTTTACTATTAAAGATTTTTCGGTAGAATTTGAAATACTTGATCACAAGACTGATTCCATTTCATATTTATTTAAGGCTGCTGATAAAACGAAAATCGAATTAGAAAAGGGGTTAAGGGGAGGCAAATGGGTAGCAGACTTGAAAAAGGCCTATGAAGAAAAAAATGAAACTGCGTTAATCGAAATAGAAGATAAAAAATATAAGGCAAGAGAACTTTTCCCCATGGTAAAAACGGAGGTAGGCAAAAGGGTAGGTGTAATTTTAGACCATGCGGCTACCACTGAGAACCATGAAAAAATCATCAATAAGTTTGCTGGGTGCGATGAGGTTTATATTGAGTGTTTTTACAAAGATGAAGATAAGGAATTCGCTCAAAAAAACCACCATAGCTATGCATCCATGTCTGGTAAAATAATGAAGGATTGCGGTGTAAAAAATGCAATCCCAGTTCATTTTTCACGGAAATACAACGAGAATGAAATTGAAGAATTAATCGAGCAATTCCAGCAAGCGATAACTTAGGTTGTCGTGGCTTCTGCAAGTTCTTTTGTTCCGAGATCTTGTGAAGAGAAATTTCGATTTCTCTTCAAATATTGAGTGTATGCCAGAACCTGGTACTCACTATTCTAAGGACTATAAATTTAAAGTTCTGCAAAACAATGTGATATCATTGAAATAGTATAGGAATAGATGTCGTAAATTTGGGATCACATCCATTACTTTAACATGTCATGCAACAAGTATCAGGACGACAGATATCGTTCTCGCATAGATAAAATCACAATGGTTAGGTTTGATGAGTATGGGAAACCCTATCCTCATTGAACGACTTCTTTAAATAGCACTATTCAACTGTAAACTCTCTCAAGAGTGATCTGTGGTAAATAGAATGAAACAATATAAGCCTTGAGTGAGCTCAGGGCTTATATTGTAATTTATTTTATCTAGTTGTCATTCAAGACCTTGCCGCTTCCATTTATGCGCTGGGACACCTGTGGATTTCCCTTGTATCTGATCGTGGCCGATCCGTTGATGTCCACATTTAAGTGCTCGGAGCAGAGCACTTTACCTCTTGCGGTGCCGTTGCATTTGATATCGGAGTCTTTGGTAGCCATATCGTATAAGTCAAAGTCACAAGTACCATTGGTGATTACCGAGAGGTGATCACTACGTCCAGAAAGATCCATGTCCATAGTGCCGTTTACTACAACTCGCAAGTTGTCGGTACTTATTTCTCCATCCATTTCTGTAGTGCCATCGTTCTCTATTTCATTGATACTGGGTGCCGTGATATAGATATCAATATCTCGGGCATTGAGACAATAGCCGTCTTTGGATCTTACACTGAGCAAGCCCGCCACATTTCTCACTTCTATATGGTCTATGATGTTGGATTCCGCTTTAATTCTGACTTCGTAGGTATTGCCTACACTGAAATGCACGTACATTGTTTCGTAAAACTTCACTTTGTTGAAATAGTCCAAGGTGTATAACATTTCAGTATAGTGGCCGTTGCCCCTAATTCTGGAGTGGCAGGAGGCGTCATGTCTACATGCGCTGATCATCAAGGAGCTGGCGATCATTACGATTTTAAATGCTGTTTTCATGTTTTTGAAATTTGAGTATTGAAAATGGATTTTAAAATTCGACCCTATAACTTAATATGGGGATCAAGGGTGTTTGATAGAAGTATTTGATTTCTTTAGTGTCCTCATCGAAATACTGCCCCCCAATGTTTTTGCGGTTGGTCACGTTTTGGATATCGAGAGCCAGTGTAGTCGTTACCTTAGCGTAGTTCCTCTTTAAGCTCACGCGTATGTCGGTACGGAAGTAGGCTGGGTTTTGGTCTTCAAAGGCTTTGCTGTTGATAAAGACCTCTTTGCCTTGTTGTAGTGTCGCTTGCACATCCATAGGCGTGCGTCTGAAACCTCCCACATAGTAGGTTTTGATGTTTACGCCCAGCATTTTGTTCTTACGGCTCGAAACTTTAAACTCTTTACCGGTAGTTAAAGTGAAGGCGTAGTTGCCATTGTACCTAGTATTGTATAGGTTACCATCTGTTCCTTTGTACTTAGAGTCGTACAGAGATGCAGAGCCTAAGAGATAGAAGTTTTTGTACATGAAGCGCTCAATGGTTAATTCAGCACCATAGTTGCGTCCAGTTCCGCCGTTGTTGAGCGCCTTAGAGATGTTGCCCCCTTGTTCATTGAGTACGGAATAGTTTTCTGAGGCTATTTTGCCTTGACCAATATTAAACAAGTATTGGTAGTAGGTTTCCATTTTTATTCTCATGTGTTCGTTAAGCGAGCGGTCGTAACCCAGTATCATGTGGTGTGCCCTTGATAGGCCCATTTGTGTATTGGGTTTGGTATTGTTCTCTTCTGCAAAATATACCCCCAAAGGTTGGATCTGGCTGTGCAAGCCATAGCCAAAGCTTAAGGATTGTTTGGGTGCGAGTTCGTACTTCACAGATGCCCTCGGCTCTATGGATTGAGAACCGTTTAGGAAAAACTTGAGGTAATGAAGGCCCGCATTCAAGGTTAACTTTTCATTGACGCGGTTTTGCCATTGTGCAAACAACTGCATGGATTCTGTGTTGCCATTATGGTTTACATATTCCACCATTTTTTGACTAGAATCATTGAGTTCATGTTGTGAAAGCTTGAAATCGTATTTGTTTACAATAAAACCTGTACGGATATTGTTTTTAGGATTGATTTTGTAGTTGAATACGGTGTTTAAAGTGATCTTATTCTGAACATACTTTTCTTTGTATACAGGATGGCTCTCAAAAGACCTGTTGAGTTCGTCCGCATTGTAGCCATTGGCTGTGCTAGAATATACCAAGGCAGATTTCATATAGAGCTTTTTGTTGAGATTGAGGGAGTAAGTCATCCCATTGGCGTTGGTGTTGGCAAAGAACTTAGTATTTGCTCTATTGAAGCGTATGTCCCAAAGGCTGGTATCTGTTTTGGCTTCGGTGGTTTGGCTGCTTAAGCCATTGATGCCAAAAAGGGAGAACTTCCCATATTTGCCTGCGGGCAAATAGATGTTGTATGAAAGGTCTTGAAACAGCGTCTTGGCATCGAACAGATCCACCAGTTTGCTAATGATTCCTAGGGTGGAATACCTATAGTTGATCAGGTAAGAACCTTCGTAGCCTTTTTTGATTGGACCTTCTATGGCGGCATCCAATCCTAGAAAACCTGCCTGAAAGGTATATTCACGCTTTTCGTTGTTCCCTTTGCGTAAGCGAATGTCAAATACCCCAGAAAGAGCGTTGCCGTATTCTGCGGCAAATGCCCCAGTAGAGAAGTCGGAGTTGGATAACAACTGGGCACTTAAGATGGATACGCCTCCTCCTGCAGTGCCTACATTAGAAAAGTGATTAGGGTTGGGGATATCCACACCTTCCATTCTCCAAAGCAAACCATTCGGAGAGTTACCTCTAATAGAGATTCCATTATTACCATCGTCAG
The DNA here is from genome assembly GCA_945957555.1 of uncultured Cytophagales bacterium. GTDB lineage: Bacteria > Bacteroidota > Bacteroidia > Cytophagales > UBA9547 > CAMFLX01. The sequence goes on along the minus strand of CAMFLX010000354.1, from coordinate 404 downwards.
TAGTCACAACACCCGCAAACGCTGATGCCATACGGGCAGGGTCATTGACGGCTGCTGCATATTTTTGAGTTTCTTCTACCGAAAAGACTCTTGTGCTCACAGTGGACATACTGTTGATAGGCTTGTTCTTTTCTAATTTATCACCTACTACTACAGTTTCGAGTACGGTAATGTCTTCTTCCATAGGTACGTTGAGTACCACTTCTTTACCAGAATTCACTGATACGTTTTGCATAGGAAGTATTCTGTAGCTGTCGTAAGTAAACACGAGATTGTGTTTGCCCACGGGAATGTTGTGAAACTTAAAATGCCCCAAGCTGTCTGTTTCTGTGGCCAATGTGTCTGCAATGATTACGACTACCCCTTGGATGGGTGCTTGGGTTACCTTGTCCACCACTGTACCC
>CAMFLX010000353.1 GCA_945957555.1 uncultured Cytophagales bacterium | reverse complement strand
GCCAATTTAGGCCATGCCAACCCTTGATAGCAAGAATTTCTACGAGCCAAATTATCGTTCCTGCAAATGCAAGAGTAACAATAGCGAGAGTCATCGTTTTTATTTGCGATTTGGTCATCAATTTTTAATAGTATTTCTACTGTGTTTATCCTTACACCATCGCCGTCAAAACTTCCTGTGTATCCGTATCCCAGATGAGTACGCCTTCGTTGGAGTCATCGAGTTGGCCGACCAATATCCCCTCTGAGTTCCAAATAGAGCTTTGCCCGACACTATCAAAATTATCGCAAAAGCCCAAGCAGTTTGCCATTAGTACCGTTATGCCATACTTTTTAGCGATTTCAGGATAATGCGCAAAAGCTTTAGTAAGTCCGCCGCTAGATTTTGCAACACTTGCGAGGTAGATGTTGGCGCCCATGGCCACCGCATTTGCTGCATGCTCATGCAACAAAGATTCATAGCAAATAGCCGGAGCCACGGTATGCTTATGGTTCTTCAAAAGGACCTGTCCTTGTCCTGGAATGAAATAAGGGACTTCGTCAGCATGTAAATATTGCTTTGAATAGATTTGTACTGGTTTCTTGGCCTGATAAATGATCATGCTGATGAGAACGTCTGAATCCTGCAGGATAGGCATGCCTACCCCAATGGTAATCCTACTCTCATTGCTGATTTGTTGAAAGATCCTCTGGTAGCTATCCTGTGGTTTTAAGGCCAAATATTTAGACAGTTCTGGTTCATAGCCTGTGAGGGAGAGTTCTGGGAAAACGATCATATCTGCCTCGCGATCTATTGCAAGGTCGATCAATTGTATATGGGCAGCAATGTTTTTAGGCATATCACCCTTGCGAGGCCTTAACTGTGCAACACAAATTTTCATGAGAGTACGTATTCGTTTTTATGGATGACATATTCGTAATGAGGGAGCACTTGACCCGCCAGATCAAAATCTACATCGCGTACCTTCATAGCGCCGATTTTTAGAATCGCTTTTTGTGATCTGGTATTGTTGGCTCCGATATGAAAAAAGACCTGATCTACGAATTGAAAAGCATAGTCTAAGAGTAATTTCTTAGTGGCCCTGTTGTATGGGCCACCCCAGTAAGCGCGGCTTATAAACGTGAAGCCGATGGCAATACTGGACGACTCAGATTTGAAGTCGTAGTACCGAGTAGAGCCAATAGCTTTACCTGTAAGCTTGTCCCAAATGATAAATGAAGAGTTAGTAGCCAAGGCCCCCTCAAAAAAAGCCTTAAAAACATCCCTTTGGTATCTGTTCTTGGCGGGATGCTGTTCCCATATGAGTGGATCAGACGCTACTTCAAAAAGTGCTTCGAAATCAGAAGCCCTAAGCGGGACGAGTTTGGTGAGCTCATCTTCAAGTACTTCTGGGTTCCAGTTGAGAGTCATGCGTGCCAATGTTTAATAGTATTCTTTATGAAATTATTTCATTCGATCCAATACCCTAGAGGGTATCGACGCCTCCGAATGTTGAGCTTTCATCAACTCAATATAGAGGCCATATATTTTTTTGTAATCCTCCTCCATTTTTTTGAGGAATAGAGCATCTCCGTACTGCAAATATATATCAGCTTCTTTTGGGTACAAATCTAAAAACCATTTTGCAAGATTGATACACTCATTGGTCATATTAGACTTGAGGTAAAAGAGAGAGGCATCGCCCCATATTCTTTTGAATTTGTCTGGGAACAGATCAGCGACATCTTGAGACGTAGCCCCACCGCAATTTTGTTCTAGGCCGTACATCAAGTCTGCAGCTTTTTTGTAATCACCGTTCTTATAATGTATCGATGCTAAATTATGCGCCATAAACAGACTTTCTTTGATTCTGATTTTATAGTCAGCATAATATTGGGCAGCCATATAAGCTTCGCAATAGGCTACAGGGTCGTTGTTTTTAAGAGCCTTGTCAGCATTCTTATAAACTGTTTCGTTTAAATCGTATATGAAACTTTTTATGAATTTGAGTTTCCCTTTGCTGATCATAAAATATTGAGTCATCATGATCCCTTTCGACATGTTGCATTCGGATATCAGCGTATCATGACTATATCTTACAAAAGGCGCATTACACCAATATTTATCATCTTTTACCTTAGTTTTGGCCGTTCTTACAAATAGAGTGTCATTGATTCCAAACAATAAAGAGACCATATAGTCCTGATCTATTTTACTAACTGCTAAATATGCAGCTTGAGTAGTTTTGAGTAGTTCTGCCTTTGGGAAATCCGCAATTTTAAAAATTTGGAATGCAGACTTCTCTAAACTTTTTAAACTAAGAGTATCTTGTTTTTGAGAGAAGGAGCTAAATGTAGATAGCACATACAATGTTATGAAAAGTATGGTTCGAATCATTAATTTGTCTTTATTGCCTTGATATAATATCATGAATGTTGCACCAGACCTTAAATTACAAAATGTATGGCGCAAATCCAGTGCAATGGTATGGATTCATACTCATAAATCCAAACCATGGGAGTCAGTGGCTTTAAGTTTTATGCAGCAATTTTTTTTAAAAAAACATCAGGAAGAAGAAATAAGAGTCATAGTGAAAGAGAAAACGTCTTTTTGATTTCTAATTTTAATTAATTACAGAAGCAAAATGTCCACTATCAACTTCAATAAATGTTAATTCCTACCAAAGCTACCGGCTGTCAGCACAAAACTACGCGCTGTCAGGCGTAAAATGTCCTGTTTTTGTAACAATATGCCTGCTGACGAAGCAATAGTGTAAAATTTTTATTACAAAACGTCCATTGACGACGACAAGAAGCCTCGTGTTTCCAATAATAAGCCTCATGTTTTGTTGTAGATGTCTCCTTCCAGAGACAAAGTGCCTGCTGTCAAGAACAAAGTGCCCATTGACGGAGTGTTTTAAAAGCATTTTCATGATCAAATGCTCGCTGTCAACTTCAGGAAATCCAAATTCGACTTCAGGAAATACAAGTTCATGCGCTAGGAGCCTTCTGTCACAAACAAAGTGCCTGCTGACAAGCTCAAAGTGTCTTGTTTTTGTTACAAAGTGCCTGCTGACGAAGCGAAATATAAGTGTTTTGATTAAAAATACCATCTGTTAACTTCAGGAAATCCTAATTCATCTTCAGGAAATCCAAGTTCATGTTCTATGAGTCAATCATCCCTGCCTTTTTGTCGGTGTGCGCATTCTTTGAGCCTTATGGCAAGTTCTCCGAGGGTGTCATTATATTCTCAACACTTGTTTCCACTACTATTCTAATTCTTGTATCTTGCTCCTGATATCTGGTGTCCCTGCATCGTTGCTTCAGACTTTAAAAACTACGCTTCAGCAGTATTGGTATTTGGCTATTGGGTAGGCTTAGTACTTTTGTATCAAACAAAATATCACTCATGATGAACAAATTTTTATTTTTACTATTGGGGCTTGGAACCCTTTCCATATTTGCCCAACAGACACAGACCATACGGGGTACTGTGATCGATAAACAGTCTAAGTCTCCACTCGAGGGGGTTTTAGTAACCCTACTAGACTCTGCCAATGTCGCCACCCTTACCGATGCCTACGGAGAGTATCGTCTTGAAAACGTACCTTTAGGCAGACGTTCCCTAAAGTTTACTTATGAAGGTTACGTGCAAGGTTCCGCTTCCAACATATTGGTGCAACAAGGAAAGGAGAGTATTGCCAGTTTGGAATTGGAAGAAGACGTGACCAAGATGGAAGATGTGGTAATCAATAGCGGTGCTGACAAAACGGAGGCACTCAACGAAAACGCCACCAACAGTGTACGCCAGTTTTCTGTGGAGGAAACGAGTAGATATGCCGGTTCTTTGAATGACCCTTCGCGTATGGCCTCCAACTTTGCGGGGGTAAGTGGTGCCAACGACGGCCGTAACGATATCGTGATCAGAGGTAATTCACCAACGGGATTGCTTTGGAGATTGGAAGGTATGCCTATCCCCAATCCAAACCATTTCTCTGTATCAGGTACTACGGGTGGGCCAGTAAGTATGCTCAACTATAACGTACTTGCCAATTCTGATTTCATGACTTCGGCATTCCCTGCGGAGTATGGCAATGCCGTATCAGGTGTCTTTGACCTAAACATGAGAGCGGGTAACAATAAAAAACGCGAATATTTAGGACAGATCGGCTTTAATGGTTTTGAATTTGGCGCAGAGGGGCCTTTTTCCAAGAAATCGAAAGCATCATATCTCATAAACTATAGATATTCTACTTTAGGAGTATTCAAGGC
>CAMFLX010000352.1 GCA_945957555.1 uncultured Cytophagales bacterium | reverse complement strand
ACTATATACTGGTCAAGGAAAGCTTTCATTTCTACAGGTTTGACAAGGTTGAACTTGCCATCTGCTTTTTTACCTTTATTCGTTTGTTCTTCTTGCAATATTTGTTGCGCTTGGCTTACACAAACGTTACAGATGTGGGCGTTGATACCCGAGATCATCATGGTAACGTCTTTCTTGTTTCTACCGCAGAATGAACATGTTACTGGAGCCATTATAGATATATTATATGTTGAATTATAAACGTTGAACTGGGACACCGAAGCCAAAGAGCCTCAGATGTCCCAGTTAGATTTTTGCCTTTAATATGTGGAATACTTATGAGTTCGTATTCGTAGCTACTGGCTTTGTTAGAACCTCATCGATCAAACCATATTCTTTAGCTTCTTGAGCGATCATCCAATAGTCACGATCACTATCTTTCCAGATGGTGTCATAATCCTTGCCCGAATGCTTTGCAAGAATGTCATAAAGTTCTTTTTTTAACTTTTGAATCTCTCTAGCGGTGATCTCGATATCAGAAGCCTGACCTTTAGCGCCGCCAAGAGGTTGGTGAATCATTACTCTTGCATGTGGAAGTGCCGAACGTTTCTGTGCATGACCTGCAGCAAGCAATACTGCTCCCATAGAAGCTGCCAAACCTGTACATATTGTACACACATCTGGGTTGATGAAATGCATGGTATCGTAGATGCCTAAACCTGCATAAACTGAGCCACCAGGGCTGTTTATATACATCATGATGTCTTTCTTTGCATCTGTCGATTGTAAAAACAACAATTGTGCTTGCACAACGTTGGCTACATAATCATCAATACCCGTACCTAAGAAAATGATCCTGTCCATCATAAGACGAGAGAATACGTCAAATACTGCAACGTTCATTCTGCGCTCCTCAACAATGTTAGGGGTAAGGTTTGTGAAATTGTGGTTTGTAGTGCTGTCTATGTAATTGTCAAGAAACACACTGCTGAAACCATGATGCTTTACCGCGTAATCTCTAAATTCTTTTCCGTCCATTATCTAAAAATTTATATTTCCAATATCAATTTTAATGCCTCTCTGTTTTTAATGACTTTTTGGCATAAATCAGTTACTCTGTTTCATGTTTTTAATGTGGGCATTTTCCACTTTGTGGGTGTAATCTGTACCATCTACATCTTTGGACGTTTGGGTGAAACCGAAATCAGCATCCAAGTTATCAATTTTGTTGTCTACAATGGACAAGCTGTTGATATGGATGTTACCCGTTACTGACTTACCCATCAGTTTTGCTTCGTCTTTTAAGTAATAGCTGGCAGAGTAATCAGAGCCGTCGAAAGTGTACGTAGTATTGTTGATAGAGTTGGTTGCTTTGAGTACTAAAATCACTTTGTCTCCTAAATCTGCATTGATAATGCTGTATGTAAGTTTATGGTCGGACGGATAGTAGTAGAGCGTAGCGAACTGTCCCGAAGTTTGTGGCGTAGTATTGTTTGTTTCCCAAGTTGTTCCGTTTATGGTTAAAGACGTTTTGTATTCAGGTGCCGTTTCATCCTTCTTTTTGCAAGAAATCAATAGGCTTAATGTGGTAAGATAAAATAATATTTTGTTCATCATGTTTAGCTATAATGTTTCACAGTGTTTTCGTGACTGATAATTAATTCGGTGATTTCGTCACGTAACTCTTCTATTGTAAGGTTGTTGAAGTCAATATCGATACCGTTTTCGTAGAAATATAGTTTAAGTACACCTAATTGTAACAAAAATGGTAGTTTTTCAAATATTGTATTTTTGTTTTTCTCAAAGCCTTCTGTATTTTTGTCGTAGCAAAATACGATGTCTTGCAAAGCATTTGGAGCTTTGGATTTCAATAGTTCGATATCTAATGCAATACTTGGCATGTTTTATGATAACACAAAATTAATAATATTAGAATAACATTCAATTTTATTGGAAATTTTATATTTGCACACTCTTATTAAAGAAATAAAAATGATAAAGAATCTTTTGATTGGGACCTGTTTATTATTGGGTTCATCTGTTTGGGCACAAAGTGTAGAAGAGGGCTTAAAGTATTTAGAAAATGAGCAGTTTACCAAAGCTAAATCAGTTTTCTCCAAAACGCTTGAGAAAAAGCCAATAGGTGATAATTACTACTATTTGGGTAACTACTACAATAGGATAGAGGAGTTTGACTCTGCAAAGATCTTTTTTGAAAAAGGGATTTCAGTAGAGCCTAAGAATGGTCTCAACTATGCAGGTCTCGGTATTGTACAATGGTTGAAGGGTGACTCTGTAAAAGCACAAGAGAACTTTGATAAGGCAACGGCTATCAGAAAAAGGGATGCTGAGGTTTATTATGAAATCGCAAAGGCCTTGACTTATAGTGAGTATAAGAACCCAAGTAAAGCTATGAACTATATTGATTTGGCAATTACGTACAATAAGACAAATGCGGACTATCTTTTAACCAAAGGAGATGTTTTCATCCTTAAAAAGGATGGTACTAACGCGGCAGAGAACTATAACAATGCTTTGAAAATCAACTCTAAGAGTGTTCAGGCTTATATCAAGAAAGGTAAGCTTTACTTAAGAGCCAAAAATACAGAAGAAGCTTTGAAGTTGTACAACCAAGGAATTTCATTGGATCCTGGTTATGCACCAGGTTACAGAGAAAGGTCTGAATTGTATTTTTCGGCAAAGAATCCTACCAAAGGTTTAGAGGATTATCAGAAATATTTGGAAATCACGGACGATAACTTTGACAATAACCTTAGGTTTGCGAAGTTTTTGTTCAAAAACAAAGAATACGATAAGTCTCTGGAAATTGCACATAAACTGGCACAGAAATCACCAAACCATGCAGGGGTAACTAGGATCATCGCGTACTCTTATATGGAGAAAGGAGCTTATGATAAAGCTTATGAAAGTCTTGATAACTTGTTTAAGAACAATCCAGAGGCTTCTATAAGAGCTTATGACTATGATCAGTTAGGAGAGTGTATGATCAAACTGGGCAAAGACACCACCGTTGCGGTAGAAAAGAAATTGAAGGCTGTTGAGATGGAAAGTCGCCTCAAGAATACCTATAAGTCGCTTGCGATCATGTTTTACGAAAAAAAGAAATATGACAAAGCTTCTCCCTTGTTCGACAAAGCTGCAGAGTTAGAACTTCTAGATTTTCAAGGTAAATTGAGTTGGGGTAAGTCGTATTATTTTGCCAACAACTACACAAAGGCAAATGAGGTGTTTACAAAACTTTCTGAAAAAGAACCAGAAATTCCAAACTGGTTTATATGGAAGTTGAAATGTGAGGTATTCTTGGATCAAGATTATAAGACCGATAACATTAAAGATGCAGCACTTAAGTTTGTTGAAGCTACTGACAAGTTGAAAGACAAAGAACAATACAAGAGATCTTTAGGAGAAGCATATACGTATTTAGGTTCGTACTATTGCATTAATAAGAAGAGTAAAGCTGATGCTGCAGCAAGTTGGAAAAAAGCTTTGGAGTACGATCCTAAAAATGCGAATGCACAGAATGCTTTGGCAGCTGTTGACGGTTGCAAATAGGAATCCTTTATAAAGAATATGAAACAAAAAGTCCCCATGGTGCAAGCCTTGGGGACTTTTTTTGTTTATGTAGTTTAAAGTAAAGACGTCACCCCGTCAATGTCACTGTCCTCACTGATGTGCTACTAACTATATTCTGATTTAGTAAAAAAATGATGTAATTAGTTAAAAGTTCTTAAGAATTGTCTTAAAAATACTACACGTGGACTAAACACAACACCGAATTGGTCAAAAGTTGGTAAGATAGGGTTGAAAACCACACCGAATCTCCTTTCAATGTGTTGATTATAAAAAAGTTATTGTAGATAGTCTGAAAATACCACAGATGGACTAAAAGTAGCAATCAATTAGTCGTTGCCCAGTCTGAAGAGCATGAAAGTAAGGTGTTTACGCCCTCACCAAATGTCCCCGCCATCGTGCGAAGGCAGATCTCTGATACACAAATTATCCAGTTGGAATTCGTATGTGCCCCACTTTTGTGCTTCTAGTGATTAGTCTAGATTTGGGCTCATTATGGCTAGTAGAATTGATCCTTCAAATTCTTTTTATTGGAGTTAATTGTGGTCAATGAATCGTGTTTATAGTCAGGTAAATGCCTGTCTTTGGGATGAAAATTGGTAAATTTACTCTAAACTAAAAAGGGGGTTAAGGCCTGCTGCATTTGAGTAGCTGTCAGTCCACCACTTTGTCTCCATTTCACTTGCCCATTCTGAAATATGATCAATGTCG
>CAMFLX010000351.1 GCA_945957555.1 uncultured Cytophagales bacterium | reverse complement strand
GTGGAGAAGAGAGTGAAGCTCTTGATAAGTATCTTGAAGATGGTGGCGATAAAGACTCTTTTGAATATAAGGATCATGATTTTGAAACCATTAACGACCTTTATAGAAAGATCAAAGATGGTTTTATAAGCCATAGTAATGAGATCAAATCACAAAGAGAACATAACTTCAAGGCAAAGGAAACGCTACTTAATACATTACGTGATATTGTAAATCAAGAGGAAACTCAGGATAGTCATCAAAAAGTAAAGAAAATACAAGAAGAGTGGAAAACCATCGGGCAAGTTCCTGCTGAAAAAGCTCAAGATTTGTATGGTAACTATTCAGCATTGTTAAATAGGTATTATGATCAACAATCTATTTACTATCAATTTAAGGAACTAGATAGAAAAAAGAATTTAGAAGCAAAGACCAAGATCTGTGAGAAAGCAGAAGAATTGGTAAAGAATGAGTCAGTAACCATTGCCCTTAAAGAGCTATCTGATCTCCATTCCGAATATAAATCCATTGGACCTGTACCTAAAGAGAGCCAAGAAGATCTTTGGAATAGATTAAAAACTGCCTCAGAAGCACTTTATCAGAAAAGAAAAGAATATCAAGAGAGTCTAGAAGGAGAGTATGCTAAGAATCTTGAGCTGAAGCAGCAGATATTGGTTGATGTTGATTCTTATTCGAACTTCCAATCAAACAAGGCCGATCTTTGGCAAAAGAAAACCAACGAGATTACTGCACTTAAAGAAAAATGGGGCAAGATCGGTTTTGTTTCTAAAGATAAATCTAAAGAGATTAATAAGACCTTCTGGGCATTATATAAAAAGTTCTTCCACAACAAAGGAGACTTTTTCAAATCGCTTCATGAGGAGCGTCAAAACAATTTGGTATTAAAGCTTCAGTTGTGTGAACAAATAGACGCAATTTTGGAGCAAGGTGTTGTCAATGATAATTCTATAGAAGAGGTAAAGGGTCTTCAAAGAAAGTGGAAAGAAGTAGGACCTACGTTTTACAAAAAGGGTAACGAGATCTATGAAAAATTCAAGGTAAGTTGCGATAAATTCTTCGATCTTAAAAGAGGAGCCGATTCTGATAAAGAAAAAGATTTTGAAGAGAATCTTGAAAAGAAAAACGCTTACTGTGATCAATTGGAAGCGGCAACAGCGATCCGTGAGTTCGAAAAAGTAAGTGCAGAGTGGGAAGCGTTAGGACTGGTTCCTAGAAAAGAGATAGGAAATGCGAAGGCGCGATTTTTGAAAGCATGGGAAGCTCATGTGGATAAACTTGCTCAAGATGCGAACGAGAATGCAAAATTGAAGCTTAAGGCACAGGTTTCTCTTTTGAAAGATAGCGTAGATGGTAAAAACAAGCTCTTTCAAAAAGAAAAGAGTCTCAAGACGAAAATCTCACATTTGGAAAACGACATTGCAACACTTACCAATAATCTTGAATTCTTTGCAAAGTCTAAAAATGCTGATGCATTGAAAACTGATGTGTTGAAAAAAATCGATGAAAACAAGAAAGAACTGGATAAGCTTAAACAACAATACAAGTTGTTAAGGGCTATGTAATAATTATTATAACATTTATTAACTCATAAAAGCAATTAAATAATGCCAAGTATTTTAATTTTTATAGGTCTGGGGTTCGTAGGACTCATGTTGTTTTTGTACTTTGTCCCCGTAAACCTTTGGATCACGGCGGTTTTTTCAGGAGTAAGCATCGGTTTGTTTGACCTAGTGTTCATGAGAATCAGGAAAGTACCACCACGCATTATTGTTGATTCCTTAATTACTTCAACAAAAGCAGGGTTAAAGATCACAAGTACAGATTTAGAAACCCATTATTTGGCGGGAGGCCACGTTCCCTCTGTGATTAAAGCTCTAATTTCAGCACACATGGCTAATATCAATCTAACATTTCAGCAAGCTGCTGCTATTGATTTGGCTGGTAGAGATGTGTTTGAAGCTGTTCAGATTTCAGTAAATCCACGAGTGATCCAAACGCCCAACGTTTCAGCTGTGGCACAAGATGGTATTCAATTAGTTGCTAAGGCGCTCGTTACCGTGAGGGTTAATATTTCTCAATTGGTTGGTGGTGCTGGTGAAGAAACTATTTTGGCTAGGGTAGGAGAAGGGATTGTGACTTCTATTGGTTCTTCCCGCTCTCACAAAGAGGTGCTAGAAAATCCAGATAAAATATCGAAGTTGGTACTTGGTAAGGGGTTAGATGCAGGTACTGCATACGAGATTCTTTCTATTGATATTGCTGACGTAGACGTAGGTGCAAACATAGGTGCAAAACTCCAGATAGACCAAGCAAGTGCTGATTTAAAGGTTGCTGAAGCGAAAGCAGAGGAGCGTAGAGCAATGGCCGTGGCTGTTGAACAAGAGATGAAGGCTAAAGCTCAAGAAGCTAGGGCTAAGGTAATCGAGGCTGAAGCTGACGTGCCTAAGGCTATTGCTGAGGCTTTTAGAAATGGTAATCTTGGGATCATGGATTATTACAAAATGAAAAATATCCAATCAGATACTTCAATGAGAGATAGTATTTCTGGAGGGGGTAAAACTAGTTAATTTTTAAGACTCATTATTTATTAATTGATACAAAAAGGGAAAGCCTCACATTTGTGAGGCTTTCCCTTTTTGTCCTTTTCCATTATATGTTATGCTTCAAGTGCAGCAACGCCTGGTAGGACTTTACCTTCCATATATTCTAGAAGTGCACCACCACCTGTAGATACATAAGATACCTTATCACCAAAACCAAGGTTATTGATCGCGGATGCAGAGTCTCCACCACCGATCAAAGAAAACCCTCCTGCTTCTGTAGCTTTTACTACTGCTTTAGCGATAGAGTTTGTACCTTCTGCAAACTTAGGGAATTCAAATACTCCCATTGGGCCATTCCAAAGAATCGTTTTTGATTTCTCAACAATTTCAGAGAAAACCTTTATTGATTCTGGACCAATGTCCAAACCTTCCCAACCATCAGGAATTTCCCCTTTTTTGGATACTTGAGTATTTGCATTGTTACTGAAATCGTCAGCGACTAAGTTGTCAGAAGCCATGTAGATTTTCACACCTTTTGCCTCTGCCTTTTTTAACAATTCTAGGGCAAGTTCTTGTTTGTCTGGCTCATTGATCGATTTCCCGATTTTGCCACCAGCGGCTTTTACAAAAGTATAGGTCATACCTCCGCCAATAATCAAATTGTCCACCTTGTCAAGAAGCTTCTCGATGATCATGATTTTATCAGAGATTTTAGAACCTCCCATGATTGCAGTGAATGGTCTCTCAGCGTTTTCCAATACTTTCTTCGCATTTTCTATTTCGGCTTGCAACACAAATCCCGCAATTTTATCCTTGAAGAATTTTGCAACTATTGTAGTAGAAGCATGTGCTCTGTGAGCAGTACCAAAGGCATCGTTTACAAACACATCACCATGTTTGGATAGTTTTTCAGCAAAGCTCTCATCGCCTTTTTCTTCTTCTTTGTAAAAACGAAGGTTTTCTAGTAATAGGATCTCTCCCGCTTTTAATGTTGAAGATTGCTTGAAAGAATCCTCACCAACGCAATCGTTTGCGAATTTGACCACAGTATTAAATACTTCAGAAAGTCTTTTTACCAGATGCTTTAGTGATGATTTCTCCTCTGGGCCATTTTTGGGACGACCAAGGTGTGACATTAATACTACAGATCCACCATCTTTTAAGATTTTGGAGATTGTGGGTATGGTTGCTTTGATCCTTGTTTCGTCTGTGATTTCAAATTTTTCGTTCAAAGGAACGTTAAAATCCACTCTGATGAGTGCTCTTTTGCCTGCAAAGTTGTAGGAGCTTACCGTTTTCATTAAAGATGACTGTTAAATTTTACTCAGATATAAAAAAATATCTTCAAATATATAAATTAAGTACCAATATACATTCATTAGTAAGAGAGAATTATTTTATCTAGAGTATTGATTAAACAAGCCAATACAGAATACTTGTAGAACTACATGTTTTACTCTTTATTGTTATAAATAGATGTGTCATAATGTTTGGTCGGGTTAGCACATTATTGTTTTTAAATTGTAACCTATAAAAAAGGCGGTGTATACCGCCTTTTTTATATCATTTATTATTCTGTATTATGCATGAAGCCATTCTTTTTTAGCTTCTAGCTCTTCTTTTGACTCAACATACTCTGGATCTGGTACACAACAATCTACTGGGCATACCGCAGCACACTGAGGCTCTTCATGAAAACCTGTACATTCCGTACATTTGTTTGGAACTATATAATATACTTCATCAGAAACAGGCTCTTGTGGTTCTTTGGCATCTTGAATACTGC
>CAMFLX010000350.1 GCA_945957555.1 uncultured Cytophagales bacterium | reverse complement strand
GAATTTGAGGTAGCATTTTGTCGCAGTAAATTTCTAATGATTATTCTGGGTTAAATATGGATCTGAACCGGATTTGATACAAGTAAACGATTTACTGCCAAAGCTCAATCGACTTTTTCAAGGGTCCGACCCAGATTCCTACAAACACCTCGACAATATTACCAATAATTTATATCTTGAAACATACCATTTCGCAACTCTATGAAACCGTTTCACAAACCTCCAAGAACATTTTAGGAAGACAAGAAATCATTTTCGCCTCGCAATAAATCGTTTTTCGCTCCGCAACAGGTACCCTACCTAAATCAGCTTTTTAAGTTTGAAAGTGCCTTTGATCAACATGAGTACACCGTAACCAAAAGGTCCAAATACGATGAAGAGCTTACCTAGACCACCAAACCTTCTTGATCGAACTTCCCAAATCAATTCTCTTAAAACATCAAAATGAAACACCGCCCAGATCCATACGATCCCTAGAACAATCCCAAGTAAACCAATCATTTTGTCCCTAAAAGCCCTCTTGTTCTTTTCATCAAGCAAGGTCTGCATGATGGCTTTAACGTCTTGTGGATCCGCACCACTTTTGAGCAATGTATCTCTGATGAAGAAATCTGCTTTTCCCTTACTGGCTAGTTCTCTAGCTTTAATTTCGGCTTCTGTAATATTCATAGGTTTATAAATAATGATTCAAATATATATAGAAAATTAAATTTGACAAATTCTCCAAACTTGCAAATCTTACATTTTGCCAATTCACAACAAACCCTTTACTTTATGAAAAATATAGATGTATGGAAAGCACCAATAGAGAACTTAGCCCTAAAGAACAGTTTTATGCACGTTTCAAAAAAGTCGAAATCGCCTTATTACTGATCTCTCTATTTGCCATTCTCATCAAAGTATCCATGGTCTATGTCCCCTTCTTGGATATGATACTCATCACGGCCTTAGGGAGCTTAAGCATCTTCTCTTTCCTATTTGCCTTTAGCGAAAACCTTGTATACGACATCAAAAACAACCAATTGGCATTGCTCATGGGGCTAGCGAGTTCCTTACTGGCACTGGGCTGTTTATTTGCCTTTATGTTTTGGCCAGGTGGACGAGTCTTTACACTAGGAGGTTTGGTACTGGGCTTTGCCTCCTTACTCTGGATAGCTGCTACACTTGAAAAACAAACCTTTGGTCTTGAAAGCATTTACAATAAAATGCTTCTCATGAAGATCCTCATTCTAGGCACTTTTGGGATCTGGATCGTACTCAGCACTCCAGTGGCTCGTTTCAAGCAGTTTCATCGCTGTGGCCAAGACCCTAAAGCTGTACAGCTATTTACAGATCACATTGATGACATCAAAAATATGGAGAAGAGACGTGCCTATTTAAAATATGTAAGGGATAATTGTAGATGAGAATGTTCAAGAACAGACAGCGGCAAGCAAACCAAAACTGTTCCAAACCTTAAAACTCGTGAACCTTGTCCTAGGTTACGATAAACAGAACTAACAATCGATATTTTCATAAAGGGCTATAAGACCACTATATTCAGCACTACCGCACACAACGGAGTAAGGAATTTCTAGGAAAGCAATGCCCAGATCTATCCCCGCTGATTCTTGCGTCTTGTTTATTGCGTCTTTACTCTTGTGTCTTGTGTCTTGTATCTTGTATCTTGTATCTTGTGTCTTGTGTCTTGCGTCTAAACTCTCTACTCTAAACTCTAAACCCACTACTCTGTGATTCCTTTCCAATCATCACTTCTGAAAGGCCCCAAAGGCAGTCCTGCCTTATTATATAGATTTGCATCTTCAGGGTTATCGGCCCAAGCATAGCGCACGGCAACAGGATTTGCCACTTTATCACTTGTAACTACTACTTTATCACCTTCGATCTTAGCTGTGGCCCAATAGAACTTGCGATCCTCTCCTGCAAGCTGAAAACCCATCACATAACCATATTTACTTTTGACAACCATGGGTTCGCTGGTAGTTATAAAGGCCTGATTCCCGATAAACTGAGCCGACTTAAAAGAAGGCGATGAAGTAATCAAGGAATCTCCATAAGCGATCTTACGCGCTGCGAGAGCAAGTCTATAACCCACATCTTGCTTGTTGCGCGGATGAATGTCTTTTGCATCGCCAATATCAATAGCCACAGCCAAGCCAACTTTGGGTAAGCTTAGCGCTTTGTCTTGTGCTTCACGCAACTCCGCCCAAGTACTTTCTTCAGGCTGCTCTGGAGCCGCTTTGTAATTGGCCAACTGTACATATAAAAACGTTAACTCTGGATTTTGAAACTGTTGCCTCCAGTGTTTGATCATGAGCGGAAACAAAGTCTGATACGTATGTGCCCTAGTCGCATTATTTTCTCCTTGGTACCAAATCACCCCTTGCAATGTATATGAGGCTATGGGCTTGATCATGCCATTGTTCAAGAGCGTAGGGTATTTATTGGGATTGTACTGAGCATCAGACACCTTAAAACCCACAGCACTTACCTTAAACTTCCAGTCACCTACCAAACTAATCGTTTCATTTCCCAAAACCAATTTCAGTAATTTTTCTTCCCCCCAGATACCTCCACCGCCACCTGTATCTTCCACACGTACAGTGATCACATTTTTACCTGGCTTAAGCACTCCTGCGCCTATCTTATACCTGCGTAAAGTTGAATATTCTTGAGTCGTTTTCCCTACCATCATACCGTTCACCCATGATATATCCGAGTCATCTATTTTCCCCAAAAACAAAGTGGCCGCCTTGGCTACTTGCGCTTCAGACAATATTACAGTCTTCCTGAGCCAAACCACTCCATCTACATCGGGTAATGGCCCAGATTCCCATATTTCAGGGGCATGCAGACTATCCCATTCGCTATCATTCATGTTTGGATCAGCCCATACTGCTTTACCATCCACAAAACCATCAGTACCATGTTTAACATATTTTTGGAGATCAGCTCGCTTCGAGGCCACATCCTCTTTCAGTTTTTTTACATCTAAGGTATCTAAGGCTTTTAATCTATCTTTTAGTACAGGAACTTCTTGTACCGAACTCTTATCCATCCATGTTTCTATATCAGTTCCTCCCCAATAACTACCGATCAAACCCAATGGAAACTGGTATTTACCATACAGGTTCCTGGCAAAGAAATAACCCACCGCTGAGAAATTTGATATATTCTCTGGGGTAACTACCATCCACTCTCCTACTTCCAAATCATCCACTGGATTAAACTGTACATTTTTAGGCACCTTAAAAAAGCGGATCTCGGT
The DNA here is from genome assembly GCA_945957555.1 of uncultured Cytophagales bacterium. GTDB lineage: Bacteria > Bacteroidota > Bacteroidia > Cytophagales > UBA9547 > CAMFLX01. Next base: position 1,085 of record CAMFLX010000350.1, on the reverse strand, counting down.
ATTAAGGGCGCTGTCTATTTCGGCATCACTATTGCGCACACTACTCATGGGCCACTCCATATTGGATTGCCCGCTACATAACCACACCTCACCTACTAAAATATCCTTGATAGTAATCGTATTCTTTCCTTGTATAGACATGCTATAAGGGCCTTTATCTTTAATGGGCGTCAACCAAACCCTCCAGTTGCCTTTGCGATCAGCCTTGGTTTTCACTACTTGTGTGCCTATTTGTACAGTAATGCCCTCACCTGCATCTGCCCAGCCCCATATAGATATCGGTTTATTACGCTGCAATACCATGTGATCCCCAATAATCCTCGGTAAACGAATCGCCCCAAACATAGGAATGTTCGCATATAAGATGCACAAAACCGTAAATACAAATGATCTTTTACTCAATGAAGATAATAGGGCACTGAAACCACACCTATACATACATGCCCTCTGGGCTAAAAAATTGATTCTATTCATACTAAAATATTCAACCCAAAGACCAATCCTGACTGATCTTGGATTCTTTCTAATACAATTAAGAGTTTACAAAGTAATACTGAAATGTGAATAATATAGATTATACAATGGAAATTAATTGATACGCACCACCTTGCTTAGGACAGGCACATCTCTTGCAATATCAATTCCTGATCTGGGTATTCCAAAATCAAGTCATGAAATTGGGCCAATTCAAAATCTGCAAAATCAAAACCTGGTGCTACCGTGCAGCCGACTAAAGCATATCCCTCACCATTCCTTATACAAGAAGCAAACCATTTGCCTGCCGGCACCACTACTTGTAGCGATTCTCCCTGGGCTATATTCTTACCCAAATAGTACGTTTCCAAGCCTTTGTCGCCCAAAACAAATATAGCCAAGGCTTGGCCTTCGTGAAAAAACCAAAGTTCATCTGACTTGATCCTATGAAAATGAGATTTTTCTTTATCTCTCAGCAAAAAATAGATAGCTGTAGAAACACTTCTATCAGCTCCTTCCGAATTTGAAATTTGATCTTTGCATCGGTAGGTTTCTCTAAAATATCCTCCCTCTGGGTGTGCCTCCAAGGCAAGTTGCTTGATCCAATAGTT
>CAMFLX010000349.1 GCA_945957555.1 uncultured Cytophagales bacterium | reverse complement strand
GGTGTATGATACGATCCCAAAACAACTGAGCTGGAAGGGATTTACCGACAGTTTAGCATTAGGCATAAAAGCCACCTATACAGCCTCGTCAAACCCCAATTATACAGGCATTGTGAAATGGGAAATCCCGATCATGTTGGTCGGAGAAGTTGGAGATCTAAAGTACCAAACCATTGCAAAGGATCCACCATGCCCATCACCAGATATCAATTTTATCAATGTCGGCTGGATCAAATCACAAACTGATTCACCTGATTCTTCGCAGGTAAACCTAAAGATCACCTGTAATCCTGTGCCTCCAACATCACCAGTACAAACATCACTCTTTAAAACATCTAGTGTTCCGAGTGTGAAAGTGGGCGATGCGCTTACTTATACCGTTAAATTCAAAAACACCGATGGTTCCGCTGCCTCTTGGGTTAATTCAGCAACAGATTGGCAAGCCCTTGGCAATGGCGTCATTCCTAAACTTAACGGCACCAGCATTTCCTTAGACCAAAATGGTTCAGGAAACCCTAGCCCAGGCACTTATGGCTATGCCTTTGGCCCCACGAAAGTACATGGAAAAAATGGATATATTGAAACAACCATTGACCCTGTTAACTCTAGCAAGGTATCCTTAATTATGAGATACACGGCTGGGACACCTGGACAAACGGATTTTAAAGGCGTCCGCATTGAAATCACACCAAACCCGATGGGTGCAAACACCATGGATCTAGTGATTTATAATAATGCGACTCCATTAATAAGCTATTCGAACATATCATATGGAGGCAGCTCTGACCCTATAAAGATTAAAGCAGAAATTGTGAACGATAAGTTATATATCTGGGTGAATAATTACGATGGTGCCCCTCTAAAGGTGGCGACTGGAATCACCCAGCTCAGCGCAGGATATACTGGAATCTATTCGAATTCTCAACAGTCAATAACTGCATATTATGCACATTTTGATTCTGCTTTTGATATTGTGATCACAGATCCAGTTCCAAGTGACCTCAACAATATATCCAATATTACCAATGGCGGAGTGCTTACAGGTTCTACCATTACTTGGAACAAAACTACAAATCCTATATTTACTGGTCCGCTACTTGCAGGAGACTCTATTGTCAGCACATTCGATACCAAAGTCGTATCCTGTACCAACTTCATTACCAACAAAGCATACGGTTCCGCTTACGGGATCACAGGCTTAGTGGCACAAAATATCGTTTCCTGTGCCACCACCACTCCCCTGTTCTTTATTGATTTCTCAGCACATGAAAATGGTAAAAACACTGTTGTTTTAGACTGGACAGTGGCATATAGCGAAAAAGGCACATTCATCATACTGGGATCAGTGGACAACAGTAACTTTGTAGAACTCAGCAAAACAGATGCATTAGCGAATAAGACCACTTACCATCTTCAGGTAGTTAATGACATCAGTTACAGTTATTTCAAGGTTGTATTCGTTTCTGGCAATAAACACATCAGTTCTAAAACCATAAAAATTAATAGCGAAAGCACTGGAATCTCATTATATCCAAATCCTTTTGATAATGAGATCACCCTTCAAATACAGGATGAAAACACTTACGCGGTAAAGATTATTGCTGTTACTGGCGCAGTACTTGAACATATTTCAAATATCAGCAAAGGCACACACCGTTTAGGCGCAGTGCTACCTGCTGGAATTTATTTGATAGAAGTATCATCCGAAGAAGGCTTTGAACATTTTAAAATCGTAAAAGAATAAATCAAATCAGTATCAAATACAAAAGCCGGCCTCCTAAAGAGCGCCGGCTTTTGTTATTCATCACTTTTTATAACCTAACCTACAGACTGATTTTCTTGAAAAATCCATCTTCCTTATTGAACACCTCATCCTACTTACCAAATGCCTCGTCTTGTTTACTACAACTCAGTTTGTGTTTACTCGAACTCGGTTCTATGTATGTTGAATTTGAAAAACGCAACAAAAAAAGACCTACCTATAAAGATAGGTAGGCCCTTATACAAAAAGTAAAAGCGTTACTTAATGATTACTTTATCTGCCCGAGTAGCCGATTTGATAATGTAAAATCCTGAAGTCAAATCAAGATCTTGTACCAATCCTGATGCAACAAGAGCACCAGCAATAGTATACACCTTGACCTCTTCATTTTTAAAGTTTTGAGCAATTTCATCAGACAGACTCGTCAAACTACCATCTGTAATAGTGATCTCATCTAAAACAGCTTTAATACTACCTGTCTTAGTCAACAAACTGAACTTGATTGTAATCTTGTTCACTGTGGCCCAATCTGCAGCAGATAAGGCTGCACCAGTAGCCGATTTGAAAACACTTAATGTAGTGTCAACTGTTGAAATCCCCAAAAATGGAGCAATTGCAAACTTAGCCGTTCCCACCAGATTACTTGTAGTACCCACAGCAGATTCAAAATCAATATCAACGTTAGCAAGTGCATCAGTCAAATATTTGAAAGAAAAGGTTGCAGTATTCATATTGATAAGATTGATCCCAAATAAAGTAGGATCGTTGGGCGCGGCCTGAAAGTTTGCATTACCCGTCCCCCCCACATAGTTGCTGTCGCCAGCGGCCACAGACCCCTCCACATACCAAACCTTGTTGCCCTCTAGCAATACATAGGCAGTATCACTGTTCACAAGTCCTACGCCTGGGGCGAAGCCATCAAAGCCATAGGCCTTACCTCCTGTTAAAATATCGGTAGTGGTACCATCATAAATCACAAACTTAGCATCTTGTGCTGTTGCTGATAAAAAAGTGACTAATGAAGCCACTGAGAGTAAAATTTTTTTCATATTATAATCCTTATTTTTGAAATTGATTTGATACACTAACTGACCACTCTTAAAATTTGTTTTGAAATACAACAAAGTCTTTCTTTTTCTAATACCACAAAGCTGATTTTAAACAATCTAAAATTTGGATAGTTTATCTTTGAATAATCACTCATAAAATATAGTTTTAAATATGAAAATAGCAATTATATCCTCAAGCGTAAGAACAGGAAGAAATAGCCACAGGGTGGCATTATACTTCAAAAAATTTATTGAAGAAAATACCACTGCATCAACAGAAATACTAGATCTTATGGAATACCAATTCCCCATATTCGAAGAAAGGTTGAAGTACCAAACCAATCCACTCCCCAAAACGATAGAATTTGCAGAAAAGATCAAAGCTGCTGATGCAGTGATTATAGTGACACCAGAATACAATGGAGGTATTCCATCAAGTCTTAAAAACGTAATAGACTTATTGTACGTTGAATGGGTAAAGAAACCTATAGCCATATCTACGGTATCAGCAGGCCCTTTTGCTGGCTCACAAGTATTAGTCTCCCTACAATTTACACTTTGGAAGATTGGTGCTTGGACAGTCCCTGCCATGTTTCCTGTTCCTACGATAGCTCAGAGTTTTGACGAAAAGGGAAGCCCTACAGATAAAGAAAATACTGATAAAAGAGCAAAAACCTTTGTCAATGAAATCCTATGGTGTGTGGAAGCTAGCCAAAAAATGAAGGCTTAATACAGTCCCCATAAGTTTTTTCAAGGCTTGTGGGGCCTAAATAAACACAACCAACAGTGCAAGGGAAGTGCTAAACAGAAATATGGCCCAAACGAATATGGCAAGATTTCGCTCAAACTGAATATTGACCCTATCAGGAATAAAAAACAAGCCTTTCCAAGGGTTCAGCAAAGTAAGTATGGTAATAAAAACACCTAAGGTCAACGTTACATAAGCGATTGTAGTAAGATAGACGTGAGTATGTGAAAAATCAACATATACTAAAAACACTATCGGGTTGGCAATAACGGTTGCTAGAGCAGCAAAAGGAGAAACTTTCTTACTGATCCAGCCAGCCACAAAAATCACAATAACGGAGGGATATATGAGTCCAAAATATTTTTTAACATAAACAAACACACCTCCAAAATGCTGTATATGTGGCGCCCAAATGCAAGCCACTATTAATATTACTATGATTGAAATACGGCCAATCTTTACTACGTTTTGATCTGTGGCTTCAGTTTTCAAGAAGCGTTTGTAAATATCAATGGAAAACACCGTAGAGGCAGAATTGAGAATGGAAATAAACGAGCCGAATACAGCAGCAAACAACATACAATAAAAGATACCTTTAAAACCAACCGGTAATACTTCTAAAGCCAACATAGGATAGGCGGAATCTGCGTCTTTGATCTCATAAGCATACAATATGTAAGCAATAATTGCTGGTAGCACAATAATAAAAGGGATGATCAATTTTAGTGAAGCAGCCAATAAAAAGCCTTTTTGAGCAGTAGACAATGAGGTGGTGGTAAAGAGCTTTTGCATCATATATTGGTTAAA
>CAMFLX010000348.1 GCA_945957555.1 uncultured Cytophagales bacterium | reverse complement strand
CAAAAATTAATACTTTCTTCATATTGTGGGACAAAAATGTTTATTTTATACCTTAGTCTTTCAATTAGCGTGCCAAACAGAATGGAACCAAAAAACAAATATAAATCACTCGCATACATAACATTAACCCTTATCACCTCAATTACTATATTTTTAGCCTACCGCACCTCTTTATTAGAATTTAATTATGATTTCGAAGACTTCTTCCCCAAAAACGATATAGACGCAAATTTTTACAAAGAATATAGAAAGACTTATGGATCTGAAAACGACTTTTTAATTATTGCCATAGAAAAAGAAGGCACCTTTAAACATGATTTTTTGACTGAAATACAGGATATCACTAAAGAGTTCAAAGCTCTCAAAAACGTGACCAGAGTCCTCTCGCCCACTGAACTCAAACAGCCTATCATTACTAGTTTCTCCTTTTTTGAAACACCTCTCCTACACCTTGAAGATTCTGAAACACTTAAAACCGATAGTGCCATTATATACAATTCAAAAGAGTGGAAAAATACTTTCTTTGGCGAAAACAGGAAATCACTTGTACTCCTAATTGAGCATACACCGCAGCTACGGGGCGAAGAGGCCGCACAATTGATACATCAAACCAATAAAATTCTTGAAAGGCATAAGATTTACAAACACTACCAATCTGGACGCATACTTGCCGAAAATGTTTTTATAAATAAGATGCAAGAAGAGTTAAGTCTTTTTATTTCATTGTCCATTGTTTTATTGATTTTCTTTCTTTGGATTGCCTACAGAAGTGCCTGGGGCATACTTGTACCTCTTTCCGCAGTACTCATCTCCATCATCTGGACCTGTGGTATTATGCAACTTACAGGTTACAAAATAGACATCCTCACAGTACTGTTACCCTCCATTTTATTCATTATCACAATTTCAGACATTACACACTTTCTTTCCAAATATCTGGAAGAACTTCGTAACGGCGCTAATAAGGAACACGCTTTTCTCTCAGCACTTAAAGAAGTCAGCATTGCTACTTTCATCACTGCGTTGACCACTGCCGTTGGATTCATTACCTTCCTCAATGCTCAAATGCAACCCATCAAATTTTTTGGGATCTATGCTGCCGTTGGTGTATTTATCTCATATATCGTGGCCTTTACCTATATGCCAGCCATTGTAATACTATTACCCAAACCTAAAATCGCAAGCTCACATAACAATGAACATTTTTGGTACAAAAGACTACATCGTTTGCTGCAATGGGTGTTCCAAAATCATAAACTAATTATTTGGGGCAGTATTGCCTTGTGTAGCTTAAGTATTTTAGGTATCCTAAAAATACAGATCAACAGCACTATCATAGATGATATTTCAGATAAGGATCATCTCAAAAAATCACTTTACTATATAGAAAATAATTTTGGGGGCGTTCGTCCTTTTGAGCTTGAAATGAATCTGGAGCCCAACAATCCTTCCTTTTTCTCCTTGGAAACTTTCAGGAAAGTTCAGAAGATACATGAATATCTAGAACAGCATTATGGGGTGAACAATATCATCTCGCCAGTTTCTATGGTATCTTTGGTTCATAAAGCTCAAAATGGGGGCATAAACACCTTTTACTCCGTTCCTAATTCAGAGATTGAGTTAACACAAATCCTCAGACGTCTTCAAAAGGAACAAAACAGGAAAGAGTTACGTGCATACTTTAAAAACAAAGGAAGAAAGCTTCGTATTTCTGGAAGAGTGAGGGACGAAGGCAGCATGATCTTTGATGGCAAAAACAAAAAATTCCAGACCTTCATGGATTCTCTTAATAATAGTATACCCAACCCCATTCTTTCTTATCACATAACGGGCAGTGCCTCATTGGTGGACAAAAACAACTTACAAATCGCCAACGATATGATCCTTGACCTAATCATTGGTGTGCTCACTATAGGGGTTATCATTGGTATTTTGTTCAAAAACGTTAAGATGGCAATATTGGCGATCATTCCTAACTTCGCGCCTCTCATATTGATTGCGGGCATCATGGGGGCCTGTGATATGAACCTTAAGGCTTCCAATTCAATCATATTCAGTATCGCCTTTGGCATAGCCATAGATGATAGCATACACTTTCTAAGTCGCCTCAAGGAAGAACTTGCTAAAGGCAAAACGTTATTCTTTGCGATCAAGACTACGTATCTTTCAACAGGCAAAGCCATGTTAATCACTTCTTTGATTGTGATTTCAGGTTTTTGCACCATGATTTTTTCCGATTTTGGAGGTACCTTTTACATGGGACTACTGGTCAGTCTTACTTTGGTCTTTGCTATCGCTTTTGATTTCCTACTCATGCCCGCTTTGCTCATTAACTTTTTCAACAAGAAAAGAAAGTAGACCCATTAAAGGCACACTCTTCTATTTCAGAAAAGGCATTAAAAAATATTTTAAAAATAATCTATAAATTAGTTTACTTTTCAAGGACCTAAATGTATTACTGATTAAGACTTGTGAACACTTATTGGATCATTCATGTTTGATCTTAAAATATTCATATTGTCCTAAAACAGTTATAGGATCAAAATTTATGTATAGATTATTAATATTCATTCTACTTATTCTTTCACAAAAGATAATGCTGGCGCAGACATGGCCAGCGGATACCATCAATCCGAAAATTAATACTGGAGATCCAGCATTTCCTTTTCCGCAGTTTAACGAATATGACTATGGCAAATCATTGGCTAAAAACAATGCTGTAGGGGTAACACATGCCGATATGGAAAAAGCCATGAGAGAAGCATATACGATTATGATGCGTAGAGCGCTTAAAGTACCTGGACGCATCTTGGGAGGGACTCAATATGTAGTTTTCAATCACCCCAGTGTACCTCAGGGATACGGAACATTTGTTTCAGAAGGAGATGGTTACGCTATGTTAGCGGCTGCATACTTTGCAGACAAAAAGACTTTTGATGGTCTTTGGATGTGGGTACATGATAATAGACTCAGCAATGTAAAAAAATACTATGACTGTACCGATTTAAGAAAAGGCTATACATTTGGTACGGGTTTCGCAGGCTGGAAGTGTGACGGAAACGAAGCCATATACAGTAACGCCTCTACAGACATCAATTCCGCAGCAGACGGAGATGTTGATATTGCCTTAGCTTTATTGATGGCCTATAAGCAATGGGGTGACAATATGGGAATTACTGATGCCTGTGGTAAACCAATCAGTTATAAACAAGAAGCCTTAAATATGATCAAAACAATGGTAGACACCCTATACTACACGACCAGCCCACTCGGAGCACAGGCAGGTGTAAAAGGTTATCTAACAGGCATTGTAGGTATAGATGGCTATATGAAAAGTGGCAATACTTGGGGAGAAGTAACCGCTTGGCGTAGTTCAGCGGCGAATACAACTTATCCTTGGGCCAAGGCTATTCCTGATCCAACTCAAGTAAAAAGTAAGTATGTCGATTACATAGCACCTGCATATTTTAATGAATTTGCCAAATTTTTAAAAGCAAATGGAGGTACTCAATGGCAAATCAATCAATACAAACGTTGCGAAGCCTCCTCCGACTGGACCGTAGGACAGATGTTTGCTAAGGGTTTTATTGCAAGTGCAGGAGACTACCAATTTGCTACTGACGATGGAAGTAACATCACGTTTGGTTCTTTCGCAGCTGGTGAAGATTTTAGACTTTCTTGGAGAACAAACCTCAACTATGTATGGCACGGAAACCCTGATTCCACTTGGAATCCGGTGACACATCAAGTCATTCCTGGTTCTAATGCATTCGAATACAATATGAGTTTACGACACAAGGAATTTCTCAAATACCCCAACACAATACCTAGCACGAGCGCAAATGCATTTTGTAGCAAGCTAGGAGCATCTCCAGACCCTGGCCAACCAAGTTGGAAAGGTGTAGCCCAAATCAAACAACAATACGCACCCAATGGCTCAGTATTGGCTAATTATGGCGTAAACTGGCCTGCAGGTACAGGAACTCCAGCAGCGGTCGCGTCAGGTGACCTAGACCTTACGGCTGAACTATATAGACAGTGTGAAATCACATGGGATGATCAATCCGGTCTAGCTAAAATGCCGACCCCTGCTGAAAGATACATACTTAGTACACCCAAATATTTCCATGGCTGGTTTAGAATACTTGGAATGTTAACAGCATCGGGCAACTTGCATGCTCCTGCAAAAATGGTGGCAGCTGCTAATATGAAAGTATATATGGCTGTAGACAAAACATTTGCCTACGAGGGTGACCTTCTCACCTATACAGTGAGTTATAGAAACTATGGATCAATTGCAGCAACAGGAGTATCTATTACAACGGTTTTGGACAACAATTACCAACTAGTTTCTGTATCAAATGGTGGTACTTTGAGCGGAAATACCATTACTTGGAGTATAGGTTCAGTACC
>CAMFLX010000347.1 GCA_945957555.1 uncultured Cytophagales bacterium | reverse complement strand
GAATAAGCATTAAATTGCACTAAAAAACAAGAGGCTGACCTTTTTGGACAGCCTCCTTTTTGCTAAATAGTAGCATTACTTTGTTTTGGTAGAATCCACATTAGCAAGGATAGACCACGCAAAGTCAAGCTGTACTTTATTGTTAAAGAGCTTTTTGTCTGACATATCTATGTACTGGTCAGCAGAGTATGGAAATGGTTGGTTGGCAATAGTCTTCGACGGATCGTATGCCGCTAGTGCATGGCAACTCATACAGTTGGTTTCCACTCCAAACTTAAACTTAGGATTCATTTGATTCGGAACTCCCGCAAAGGTGCTTGGACCAAAACCTGCTTCCAGATATGGATTATAACCAATGATTGGTGTTACGTTTTTGTTAGTGCCGCCTGTAATTGGCTGGTTTGGCCAAACCATTGCATATGCAGTAGAAACTGCATAATGCGCTGCCGCACCTTGAAGTTGCTTAGGTCTTAAGCTCGCTGCAAAAGCAGAACTAGGACTAAAAGGGGCATCAGCGTTTGCAGACCAGAAAAACGTTTGCCATGTCCAGTTGCTGATCTCTTTAGTAGCTACATGCATACAAACCAAAACCGCCAAATCTCCAGCATTTACAGTTTCACCACTACCTTGCTGCTGTTTGTTTATATATTGTGCAGCCGCACTATCGATTTTGTAATAGATAAAATCGCTAAGGTTACAAGTAGCAGCTTTGATTTGTTCTGGCGTGGCCTTACCAGTACAAGGCACGATTTGTTTACCTGCAGGTTGTGAGTTGTTTACATCTGCGTACACGTAAGTATTCCATACATCAGAGTCGTATGGTTTCGCAGGATTTGGTGGGCCTGGCCATGAAGGAATTCTAATGAGCGCATCACTTTGTTTGCCAATGAAATACGTAGGTTTGGTAGTAATGGCGTTATTTGGGAATGGAGGCGTTTTGCCAATGCCGTTTTTAACGCCATAAGTGTTTAACACCGATTGATTGAAGATCAAATTTTGTGTTGCAAAACATGCCGCATTAGGGTCGTAGGACGTGGACACGAAAAGTGTTGCACTGTCGTCAATCAGATCTTGTCTTGCGCCCAACATTGCCAAATGTGCATGGGCAAACTGACTAGGACGCACCAGTGATTGACGTGTAGTTTTAGTAACATCGCAGCCCCCTTCTTTTTTACCGTCTTGTGACAGACTTGCTAAGTCTCCTGCTCCAAGCCAAGTTTCGTATACCAAAAGACTGTCACCAGCATAGACTTCTGAGGTGTTGGCGGTAAGTCCTGCCCATATTCCCCAGGCATGTTGTGTGATGCTGGTCGTATCTTTTTTGCTAAGCCATTCGTAGATTTTGACCGAGTCTTCAGGGAACTGAAAGCCTGGAATGCCAAGGTTGGCCAAAGGTACAGGTTTGATCTTGGTTTCCTTTGTTACGACTACATCTTTGGTGGTTTCTTTGGTTTTGTCGCAGCTTTGAAATAGCGGACATACAAAAAGTGCGGACATAATGCCCCACTTGAGGTTTTTGTTTTTCATTGAGTTAATAATTTAGAGTTTTTTAAAAATACGATTTAAATATAGATACATTATTATTGTGAAACAATAGCTTCATCTTTAAATACCGTTAATTAATCGTTAGTTACCAGTATTTGGTCGTTAGTATTTTCATAACTTGCTTTGCAGTACTATTAGCCAATTATTTTGCTTTTTAGGTATTCGTAACTTTTATCAAGCCATTTGGGGCTGTTGAATCGATAACCGATGTGTATTTGTGCATAACCCGTAGTATTGATATATTTAAATTTGTTTTTCTTAACGGCATTTCTATCTGCAGCAACTCTTAGCCCCATAAAGAATCTCTTAGAGTTGTAGCCCACCGCACTCGATAACTCAAAAAACAAGTTAGGGCTGATCGTGTTTTTATCTTTATTATTATTATAAGTATTCACATAGGCAATGTTTCCATATCCAATGGCTTGAAGGTTGAAGAAAACCCGTTTGAATACGATAAGGTTCATGCCTCTACCGATCCCAAATTTGATAAAGTAGGTATCGAGTCTTTTATTGAGGGAATCGTTATCTTGAAGAGTTTGGTCGTTGGGTTTAATAATAAATTGATTGTCTGTGAGCCTATTGTAATACAAGCCACCTGCTATGAGCCAACCTCCTTTGGATTTTACTTGACGTTCTGTATAGGTAAGCGGTGCAAGGTAGGAGTACCTGTTGTGATTAAGATTATAAAGAAAAGTAATACTGGCCTTGGTGTAGTCTAAATTGGGTCTTATGATGTACGGATGATTGGGGCTGCTACCTGGAAATTTAAGATAGGAGTTCTCGTCGTAAAAGCTCGTACTTCTGATATAGGATATGTCCGCATAGAACTTATGTCTGTGCATTTTGATACCCAAGAATCGATAACTGGTTTTACCTTTGGTAGCACTGGCGCTGATGTCGTTTTTGCCCCTGAAACCCAATACCAAACTGATACCTTTATAATCAAGGTCAAACCCAACTACGTTGGTTATATTACTTTTAAAACGATTTATCCTGTCGTTTTGGGTTTTGTTGTTGATCTGTATGTCTATAGTGGGCAGTTTAGTGAAAAGCGCTATGGAAAGATAGTCTGGGTAATGCCTTACGTAATTGGTATCAAACTTGACTTTGTGGTGTAAAGAGTCTTGCCCTTGCAGATATATGCACAGGACAAGACAAATGCTGATGGTGTATTTTAAATAGTTCAATCTACTTTGTTATAATTTTCAAAAAACTTTACTATGGTTTTTATCCCCATTATATAATTAAAGATCCCATAATGTTCGTTGGGAGAATGAATGTTGTCAGAGTTTAAACCAAATCCCATGAGTAAAGTTTTCACTTTGAGTTCTTGCTCAAACAGCGCAACGATAGGTATACTGCCTCCTTCTCTAGTAGGTATGGGTTTCTTGCCCCAGATCTCTTCAAAAGCCTTGCTAGCCACACGGTATGCTTTGGTGTCAGTAGGAGTAACTGCAGGCTCCCCGCCATGGTGTGGCGTCACTTTCACCTTTACCGATTTAGGCGCAATGCTTAAGAAATGTTTGGTGAACAATTCAGTGATTTTCTCGGAATTTTGATTAGGCACCAGTCTCATCGAAAGTTTTGCATACGCTTTAGACGGCAACACAGTCTTTGCCCCTTCGCCCGTGTAGCCGCCCCATATACCATTGAGATCAAAAGTGGGTCTTATGGCCGTTCTTTCTACTGTAGTGTAACCCTCTTCGCCTTTGATCTCGTCAATGTCAAGAAACTTTTTGTAAGCATCAAGATCAAATGGGGCTTCATTTAAGGCCTTTCTTTCTTCTGCAGTGAGTTGGACTACATCATCGTAAAAGCCAGGGATCGTGATTTCCCCTTTGTCGTTTTTCATTTTCGCAATCATCTCGCACAAGGTATTGATAGGGTTGGCTACAGCACCCCCATATATGCCCGAGTGTAAATCTTTATTAGGACCTGTTACCTCTACCTCTAAATAGCTCAAACCTCTCAGGCCTACGGTGATAGATGGGCAGTCGTTAGAGAGTATAGCTGTATCTGAGATCAAGATAATATCACTTTTAAGTTTTTGGGTATTAGCCTTTACAAAAATGCCTAAGTTATTCGAGCCAATTTCCTCTTCACCTTCAATCATGAATTTTACATTACAATCAAGATTGTTTTGAGCCACTAAGGTTTCTACTGCTAGTAAGTGCATGTAAAACTGTCCTTTATCGTCACAAGCACCGCGCGCATAGATATTCCCATCTTTGATCACAGGCTCGAAAGGAGGGAAGTCCCATAGTTCCAAAGGTTCAGGAGGCTGCACGTCGTAGTGTCCGTATATTAATACAGTTGGTAATGTAGGGTTTTTAATAAGTTCACCATATACAATAGGATTCCCCGCTGTAGGACAAAGCTCAGCATGCGTGCAACCGATGGAAAGAAGCTTACGTTTTACAAATTCAGCGCAACGCTCCATGTCGGCTTTGTGTTCTGTTTTTGCAGAAATGGAAGGGATCTTGAGAAGTTCGATGAGTTCACCTAAAAACCGCTCTTTATTTTGATCTATGTAGTTCGTCATTTGAGACTATTGTTAATACCTGACTCCAAATATATAAAAAAGATAGGTTTGACGATTTGGAAATGCGTGAATTTGGCAGAAAAGGCTGCGTATTAGAGATTAGAGTAAAGAGTAAAGATGAAAGACGAAAGAGAAAAGACGCCTCTAACTCCAATAGCGCAAGGGTCTCCCTCTACTGTACGGAGAATCAGGCGCAGCCGCTCTCCGTACAAAGCAATGACCTTAGAGACTTTGTCTCGGATTCTTTGCAAATGGCCAAGCTATTCATCCAATAGCGCAAGGGTCTCCTTGTGCTCCTCATATTTGCAGCGTCCGCTGCTTTATCAA
>CAMFLX010000346.1 GCA_945957555.1 uncultured Cytophagales bacterium | reverse complement strand
CTTTTTCCTATCATTTCGTCTCGCTACAAAGTCTAATGCTTAATCTGGGTTTAACACTTTCTTATTGGTGATCATTCACATTAGAATCCCGTTTGCTAACAAATCTTCCTATTAAAATAAATGTCTTTACGAACCTTAATCAACTTAAACCTATTAATACCGAACAGTCCACTAGGAATACTTAAGTCACCAAAGCTTAGGCATCAGAATAAATAGGGGTAACTAGTGGTGCCATTTTCTTGCAGTCGCGCAGTGAGGGCGCTTGAGAGCTCCAGGGCGAAGGAGATCATTTTTTCCATTTCGTCAGTTGGCAACAAATCTACTCTTTTATAAATCAGTATCTGCCCTTTGTGTACACTTAGGTGAAAGCCTTTGTGCTTCTCAAAGAATTGTATCAGTTCCCGGTCATTGAAAAATCTGCGAACGTTCTCAGTGTCCTGACCAGTGAGGTAGTAATAGTAGGAAAACACTGGGTATTCATCAAAGTTAACGTCAACAGTATGTGAAGTATTGAATATACCTTCATTGAATCCTTCTTGTTGTAATATAAAATCAGGGATATCACCACCTAGGGAATCCAACTGAAGCACTGTGATGTGATGTGTTTGTACCCCTACCTGATGATCCGCCTCAAAGGTGAGATCGCTAAACTCAAACTGCAATTGATCGATTTTACAATAGAGTGCATTTTCATAATGAAGGAGTTTGATATGAGGAAACAGATTGAATATTTCATATTTGCCAACCAGTTCACTCTTGTATGCATCGAAAGTCATCCCACTCTCGATGGCGTACTGCTCAAGCGCCTTTTGCCGAGCTGTGGCTTCATTTTGAATGATTCTTCTTGTTGCCAACGGATGTTGTGAAACTTGTGTATGGTATTGGAATCCAGTCAACTCCATCTGTCCTCCCATTTGTTTCCTACCTGAATCATAATGGCTTAAGTTTTCCATAAACGAATGGTCGACTACTACAGCATCCACAAAGTCAATCACTAAATGTGCTGTATGAGGAATCTGATCCAATCGTTTTTTGACCCAAATAAAATTTGAGAATATTGCAGGACCAGTCATCTTAATAAAATAATGATTGGTATCGATATGCGTTACAGCCATATTCGCCCTAAAAAATCCAGAGAAATTAATGCCAGGACGTAGGTTGATGATGAATTCAGCGACCACACCGCTGAGAACCCCTACCAGAAAGTTAAATTTAATGGTGAGACAAAAAACCACCATAAAAACCAATAGTTGCTCTTTACCTATCTCGTAACTTTTAGAAAACTCTTTGGGCAAGGTCATCTTTAAACCCATATAAATAAGATACGCCGCTAAAATACAAATAGGGAAAAAACTAATGACAGGCCAAAGCACCAAGATCATGAGCCCTAGGATAATAGCATGTAAAAAATTAGCAGCAATACTCTTGGCACCTACGTTAAGGCTAACAATACTCCTTTTAGACTCCGAAATGATGGGCAGCCCCCCTACCATCCCGCAAATGATATTGCCAATACCCAAGGCGATGAGGTCTTTGTTGAATTGTGTTTGGCGATGTTGTTTGTCAAGCTGGTCTACTACCTTGCAGGTTAGAATGGACTCTATGTTACAGGCCATGAAAAACATGAGTACGAAAAACCAGAACATGCCCTCGTTGACTTTTGTAAAATTGGGCGTCTGTAGCGATGACATGAAATCAGAGGGGAACTGCACCAGTAGCTCGTTGGCATGATTGACATAATAAGTGTCTATGAAAAAATATCCGTGATCGGTATGCATACCCATACTTAATGCAACGGGGATACCTATTACCAAAGTAGGAATAATGGGCGGGATAATCTTGCTCAAATTATGAAAAAAGTAGGAATATAGCAGAATCACACCAAGTGCTCCTAGCCCAAGTACTGCTACTTTAGGATTTGCATTGGCAACCAAGGTCGGGACTTGGCTAACGATATCAAGCGTGGAAGAGATATCGACACTTACCCCCAACAGAGAGGGAATTTGCTTTACAAACATGATAAAACCCAAACTCGCAAGCATGCCATGCACAACAGCAGAGGGGAAGAAATAACCTAAATTCCCCATTCTTAATACTGCTGAAAGTATCTGCAACACACCTGCCAACACTATGGCGGCCAGTGTATAGGCATAGCCTTCACCCAGATTACCCGCCCCCAACATATAGACACTGCTTAGGGTAATGGCCCCTAAACCGCTAGCAGGGCCCTTAATGGCGGTCTCCGATCCTGATACAAAACTTAAGACAAAGCCACCTATAATAGAGGAGACCAGACCCGCGAACGGCGGAAAACCACTGGCCAAAGCTAAACTCAATGATAAGGGAAGAGAAACTACGGCCACAATGAGACCTGCCTGGAGGTCTTTTGCCCATATATGCTTCCAAAGGTTCTCTCCAGTTGATTGATTAAGAGATGCTCTCAACAAATTCACCATACACTATTCAACACTCAGTTAAAAAAATAATATCCTATAAATTTAATTAAAATATATAATTATAACAAGTTTTCAAGCCTTAATAACATGTCTAATACATACTCATTTGAACTATTCAAAGAATTCTTGGGATAGTTCAATAATTAAAGCTTAGAGGGCTCAGAAAGCGATTGGAATAATTGAAAAATGGCTAGCTCTTTTGAGGATGTGAATAGTTCAGAATCTAACAAACAATCCGAGGCGTAGCCCCTCCGCCCATTGAAAAATCCTTTTGGCGGCTTCACCAAATAATCCTTAAGTACGACTGGTCCGATCCAGTTTTAGAGGGCAATAAATAGTCTTAGCTATGCTATCAAATTATGTTTAAAACACAAAGCACCAACAAGTAAATAACTTATTGATGCTTTAATATTAAGAGGACCTTTATGTATTGTCTGTTCTTTACGAAACGACTTCTCCAAACAAATCGAATTCTTCGGCGTCGTTGATTTTAACGTTCGCAAAATCGCCTAGTCTTACGTACGTTTTCTTGGCGGGCACTAGTACTTCGTTGTCTACTTCTGGAGAGTCGAACTGTGTACGTCCTATAAAATAACCTCCCTCTTTTCTATCAAAAAGAACTTTGTAGGTATTGCCTATTTTTGCCAAATTATGCTGTAGGGAGATCCCTTGTTGGATTTCCATGATCGTATCAGCTCTTTCTTGTTTAATTTCCTGAGGGATACTATCTTTCATGGAGTATGCATGAGTGTGTTCTTCGTGTGAGTAGGTAAACACGCCCAATCTATCGAACTTCATCTTTTCAACGAAGTCGACCATCTCTTCAAAGTCTTTTTCGGTTTCGCCTGCATGCCCTGCAATCAACGTTGTTCTGATAGCGATATCGGGCACTTTGGATCTGATGGTAGTAATGAGTTCTTCGGTCTTCTCACGGGTAATACCCCTACGCATAATCTTAAGCATATTACTTGACCCATGTTGCAGTGGCATATCCAAGTATTTGCAAATATTATCGCGCTCGGCCATTACGTCTAGGATGTCTAGCGGAAAACCTGCGGGATAAGCGTACTGTAGGCGAATCCACTCTACACCTTCTACGTCCGACAAATTTTTAAGCAAATCAGAAAGATTTCTCTTGCCGTAAATATCTAATCCGTAATAGGTTAAGTCCTGTGCAATCAAAACCAACTCTTTGGTACCCCTTCTTGCTAAGGACTTAGCCTCGGTGATGAGTTCTTCTATGTTTCTGGAAACGTGCTTGCCGCGCATCACCGGGATTGCACAAAAGGAACAGGGCCTGTCGCAACCTTCGGCGATTTTAAGGTATGCGGTATGGTTGGGGGTAGTGATGAGCCTCTCTCCTATGAGTTCGCTTTTGTAGTCCGCCTTGAATTTCTTAAGGATATTGGGCAGTTCTCTGGTACCGAACCAAGCGTCTACATCAGGGATTTCCTTTTCCAAGTCTTCTTTATAGCGCTCTGAAAGGCACCCAGTAACGTACACTTTATCTATGACACCTTCGTTTTTGGCTTCTACGTACCTCAATATAGTATCTACAGATTCTTGCTTGGCATTGTCTATGAAGCCGCAGGTATT
Organism: uncultured Cytophagales bacterium; assembly: GCA_945957555.1. Taxonomy (GTDB): domain Bacteria; phylum Bacteroidota; class Bacteroidia; order Cytophagales; family UBA9547; genus CAMFLX01. The sequence goes on along the minus strand of CAMFLX010000346.1, from coordinate 363 downwards.
CACGATTACTACATTGGCGTCGTCGTTTTGAGCCTCGTGTGTAGCGTCTATGTCATTACCACGTAGTTGTGTGAGGATATTCTCACTGTCTACTAGATTTTTTGAGCAACCCAATGTGACAATATTCACCTTGGTTTTTTGTGATCCTTTGGTTTTCATTTGCAATAAAAAGACAAAGGTAATGAAATTAGTGCTCAGTTTTCAGTGATCAGTAGTCAGTTTACAGAAAATGTACATCAATTAGCCTGACCAAGCCATCAATTTTCACGTTAAGTGCATCAATCAGCACGTATTAACCATCAATCTGTGCCAGAAGCACATCAATCAGCAGCAGAAGGTAATCAATCTTCGCAAGAAGCGTAT
>CAMFLX010000345.1 GCA_945957555.1 uncultured Cytophagales bacterium | reverse complement strand
AGTATTGTGGGCGGGAAACACTGCATACTGAAAATGTATTTGAACTGATATTGTTGAACTAAAATACTCATAAACAAAAAGATATAAGCAATACATGTTTTTCCTTATCCCGAATTGAGGTTAATTATTTTAGATAGCGATATATGTGCCTAATTCATGTTACTAAAACAAAGCAGAAACCACCTCAGAGGGGTCAGTTTTTGTACTAACACGCCTAAATAAATATCATAAACACTTATATATCAAACAATAAGCACTTGTAGGTATTTCATCTAAAAACTACCTTTGACATCAGAATCCATAAAATACTTAGACAAAACATGTTCAAATCCCAAAATATGAGAATCAGTAAAAAACTCATAACCATTGACTTACTTCCCCAAAAAATCAAGATAACCTTGTTTTTGCCTCTAATCTTTTTAAGTCTAATTTCCTGTAAAAAGAATCCCCCGTTAGCATCATCCAATACCTTATTGAAATCAAATTGGGAATTCAAACAAGCCAACAAAACAGAATGGATGAAGGCTTCTGTACCAGGAACTGTACATCAAGATCTTATGAACAATGGTGTGATCAAAGACCCTTTTCTAGAACTGAATGAATACGACGTGCAATGGATTGAAAATGAAGACTGGGAGTACAGAACAAAGTTTATCATGACTAAGGATCAATTGGCGCACGAAAATAAAGAACTGCTCTTCAAAGGTCTCGATACTTATGCAGATATATACCTCAACGACTCTCTGATTTTGACTGCCGACAATATGTTTAGGTCTTGGGAAGCTAATTGCAGCAATTTACTCAAGGAAGGAAACAATGAATTGAGAATTCTTTTCAAGTCACCGGTAAGAATAGGTCAAGAAAAACTCAACAAACTAGGCTTTTTGATCCCGGTACAGAACGAACAAGCCCCTAAAGGCAACCAAAATTCAGTATTTACCAGAAAAGCTGCCTATCATTTTGGCTGGGATTGGGGCCCAAGATTGGTAACCTCTGGCCTATGGCAACCTGTTTTCTTAAAGACCTGGTCCAAGGCCAAAATAAAAGACGTGTATCTACAACAAAAGAGCCTATCAAAGGAAGTGGCCAACTATACTGCCCATATCGAGATCAATGCAAGCAAAGAGGGTGAGGCCAGTCTTGAGATTTCAGTAGATGGTAAAACCTTAGAAAACCAAAAAGCAAGCTTGAAAAAAGGAATCAATACGGTAAGTGTGGATGTCGTAATCGACAATCCAGAACTATGGTGGAGCGCAGGTCTGGGCAATCAAAAACTGTATGAGGTAAAAACTAACCTTATATGGGAGGGTACCGAGATCGATTCAAAAGTAAATAGGCTTGGTATAAGAACTTTGAACATAATTCAAAAACCAGATTCACTAGGTAAGTCGTTTTATGTGGAGCTCAACGGTGTTCCAGTGTTTATGAAAGGTGCAGACTATATTCCTGGCGACAATCTGATCCCTAGGGTAGACAGTGCCAAGTACAACAGGGTAATCAACGAAGCGCTTGCGGCTAATATGAACATCTTAAGGGTATGGGGCGGAGCTGTGTATGAAATTGATTATTTCTACGACTTGTGTGCAGAAAAGGGAATCATCCTATACCATGATTTCATGTTTGCTTGTAGCATGTACCCTGGTGACAACGCCATTGCCGAAAACATCAGATTAGAAGCAGAAGAACAGGTAAAAAGAATGAGGAACTATCCGAACATCATGCTGTGGGCGGGTAACAATGAGACTTTAAACGGCTGGCATGAGTGGAATTTCCAACAACGATTTGGTTATAACGACGCGCAAAAAGATACCCTTTGGAAATACTATACAAGAGTATTCTACGACATCCTTCCATCGGTGATCAAAAAATATGATCCTGAAAAACTTTATTGGTCTTGTTCCCCACAGTCAGAACATGGAAAACTACAAAACCCCTTTTCTGGTGACCAGCACTTCTGGCCAGTGTGGTTTGGTGATCAGCCCTTTACTGCCTATGAAAAACAACCAGGTCGTTTTATTTCTGAATATGGCTTTCAGTCCTATCCATGTATCAATACCTTAAAGAAGATCACGACACAAGATCAATTCAACATCAAATCAGAGGTCTTACACAAGAGACAAAGAAGCCCAATGGAGTCTTTAGGCAAAGGATGTAATGGTAACGATGTAATCGACCGCTATATGAAAAGGGAGTTTAAGACCCCCAAAGATTTTGAGGCTTATGTATATGTGAGTCAATTGCTACATGCTCAAGCCATTAAGACAGCCTCCGAAGCACATCGTAGAAACAAGCCTTATACCATGGGCTCTATGTACTGGCAGATCAACGATTGCTGGCCTACGATATCGTGGTCTACGGTTGATTATTATGGAAACTGGAAAGCGGGACATTACCAAGCAAGGGCCTCTTATCAAGATTTTTTAATCAGTACTGTTCAGCAGGATCAAACGGTGAAGATATATGTGGTATCAGACAAGCTCCAAAATACTGCCAGCACTTTACAAATCACAACTTTTGATTTCTTGGGCAAAGAGATTTTCAAAGAATCTGTGAACATAGACATTCCTGCTAATGCAAGTAAAGTGTTCTTTGAGAAAAAGATCCAAGAGTTGATTGCTGGTAAGAAAAAGGAAGAAGTATACTTGCATATCGAATTGTCGCAACAGGGCAAACTCCTTGCTGAAAATAATTTCTTCTTTGTAGCTCATAAGTCACTTGCGCTATCCCAGCCTAAAGTAACAGCCAAGATCACCAAATCTGGAGATAGCTACAACATTAACATCAAAACTGATGTATTTGCTAAGAATGTTTATGTATATTTTGACGGCCTAGATGCCAACTTGACGGACAACTTCTTTGACCTCAATGCACAGACAGAGAAAACGGTGAGCTTCAAAAACACTGACAATATTTCAGTGGAGGATTTAAACAAAAAAATTAAAATATTGACATTGGCCAACACTTATTAATAAGCGAATTTGGCAATATTACACACTGTTTATAAAGTATATTAAGAATGAATAGAAATTTTTTAAAATTGCTTTTACTCGCTGCCCTAGGCATGTACAGCCTTTCTTCAAACGCTCAAAAGTTTAAAGGCCTGGCCAAAACACCACCTATGGGCTGGAATAGCTGGAATACCTTTGGTACCAATATCAGTGAAAAACTGGTAAAGGATATTGCAGATTTATTTGTAAGCCAAGGCCTTAAAGAAGCTGGCTATACCTACATCGTAATGGACGATGGCTGGATGGCCAAAGAAAGAGACGCCAAGGGCAATTTGGTAGCGGATCCACAAAAGTTTCCTAGCGGAATCAAGGCATTGGCAGATTATGTACACTCTAAAGGTTTGAAACTGGGTATCTACAACTGTGCCGGAGACAAAACCTGTGGAGGTTACCCTGGTAGTAGAGGGCATGAATATCAAGATGCCTTACTCTATGCATCATGGGGTATAGATTTCCTTAAATACGATTGGTGCAATACACCTAAGATCAATGCAGAAAGTGCCTACATCACCATGCGAGATGCACTGCATGCTGCAGGTAGACCCGTAGTATTCAGTATTTGCGAATGGGGCGAAAACAAACCTTGGACTTGGGGCAAAGAGATTGGTCACCTTTGGAGAATCTCAGGCGACATCACCAACTGCTGGGACTGCGAATTGAATCATGGTTCATGGTCTTCATGGGGAATCATGAAGATTGTAGACATGCATGCCAACGAACGACTGAGACAATTCTCTACGCCTGATGCTTGGAATGACTTGGATATGATGGAGGTGGGCAATGGTATGACGGTCTATGAAGACAAGAGTCATTTTGCATTATGGTGCATTCACGACAGCCCACTCATTATGGGTAATGATCTCAGAATTGCTAAAAAGGAGACTATTGAAATCCTGAGCAACAAAGAGCTGATCGCAGTAAATCAAGATTCCCTGGGTCTGGAAGGCTTTAGATTTCATAGCGAAAATGGTTTGGAAATCTGGGCAAAACCCTTGGCCAATGAAAACTGGGCCGTTTTGTTCCTGAACAGAGGCAATGGCCCTAAAGCCATTAACTTCGATTGGAAACTCATCGAAAGAATCGAAGATGCAATGAAAGAGTTAGACGCTCATTTCATTAATCATACCTACAAAATCAGAGACCTTTTTGCACACCAAGAGATCGGTACTACTGAGGTTCCATTGAAAAAAGACTTGAAAGAGCATGATGTATTGATGCTTAAGCTTACTAAGATAAAATAATGTTTTTTGATGACAATTGTTTCAAGAACCACAACCAATCTGGGGTATTATTTAAGCAGTTTTATAATCCCCCAACCTAATACCTTTGATTAGCTTGTACATAAAACACGTATAATTGTTTTATGAATAGCTTAAACCCAGATTAAGCATTAGACTTTGTAGCGAGACGAAATGATAGGAAAAAG
>CAMFLX010000344.1 GCA_945957555.1 uncultured Cytophagales bacterium | reverse complement strand
CCACATCAGCCAGCATTCAAGTATTTGACATGGAAGGTAGATTGCAGGAAGCACATAAAAGCGTATCCAAAGTGGAATTGGGTGAACAGCTGAAGCCAGGTATATATTTTCTCAAGACAGACAACCAAGTCTATAAATTGATCAAGGAATAAGATATAGGTTTGCACTTCCCATAGGGTTGAATATTTTTAGCAATACCTTCGCTTTAAACGAAGGTATTGCTATTTATCCCTTCCAAAACTTTCTCGTATCCTGCGGAAATATCATCATGGGAGGCGGAAGCTCTATCTGCACAGACGGAAGCTCTATTCGCACAGACGGAAGCCCTATCCACACAGGCGGAAGCTCATTCCACACAGGCGGAAGCTCAATCCACACAGGCGGAAGCTCAATCCACACAGGCGGAAGCTCTATCCACTCAGGCGGAAGCTCATTCCACACAGGCGGAAGCTCATTCCACACAGGCGGAAGCTCTATCCACACAGACGGAAGCTCTATCCGCACAGACGGAAGCCCTATCCACACAGGCGGAAGGAAGTTTAACACGGGTGGAAGCTCTATCCACACAGGCGGAAGGAAATTGTTTTTTGGGTGTGGGGGAGTATAAGACAGATTGTGTAAACTGTGCGTACAGGTATACCTCTATCAGACGAGGCTTCAATATGAATTACCCTAAGAAAAAAACTATGGATTATTTCCAACCCCCTCCAAGCGACTTGTAAATATTAATGACTGCCTCAAATTGATGTTTTTTGATTTCGATCAATTCTAAATTTGCCTGCAACGCATTTTGTCTTGTAATGATGATCTCCAAATAGGTAGCTCTTCCCAGAGCATACAAATCTGTCGCTGTGGTGATCGCCGTAGTAAGTGTCTGTGACTCCTCGTTTTTTAATGCATAATTTTGCTTGAGGTTTTTAATATTGGCCAACTGGTTGTACACTTCCAAATACGCATTTATCATCGCTTTTTGATAATGGTACAAAGCTTCGAGTTGGCTTGCCTTGGCTGTCTTGAACTCGGCCTTGAGCGCACTCATATTCAAGAGAGGAGCAGTGAGCCCGCCCAGAGCGTTGTAGGCCAAAGACTGCGGCGTGAGTAAAAAGCTAGGGTTGAATGACTGTAACCCAAGTGCCCCAGTGATGTTAAGCGATGGATAAAAGGCTTTTTGTGCCGCCTTTACGTTTGCCTTCGACGATATGAGTTCCAGTTCCGCCTGTTTTACGTCAGGTCTGTTACGCAGTAGATCGGTGGGAATGCCCGCCTGTACTTGTGCCGGTTGATAGCTCATGAATGCATTCTTGTCTCTTTTGATTGCCTGAGGGAATCTTCCTAAAAGTAGGTTGATCCTGCTTTCGCATTCTACTACCCGTTGAACCACTTCAGTCTCGAGTGCTTTGTAGTGCAGGAGTTGCGCTTGGAACTGCTTCACGGCTAACTCATTGCTACGTCCTGTTTCCTTTTCAACCAACACGATGGAGAGTTGGCTGTTTTGTAATGTGATCGTCTCTCTGATGATGTCCAACTCTATGTCTAAAGCCAACAGTTGGTAGTAGTTGTTGGCCACCTCGGCGATCAGGTTGGTGATCAACCAGTTTTTGCCTTCCACTGAGGCTAGATATTTACCAAGCGCGGCTTTCTTTTTGTGTTTAAGTTTGCCCCAGATGTCTATTTCCCAAGAGGTTTGCAGTCCCAGATAATAGTCAGGAAGATGCTCAGGGATGATCTCGTCTTTGGTGATGTTGGGTGAGAACTGAGTGTCGTAATTACCCACGCCATCCATAGTATACTGTCCAAACCTTCTTTGGCCTACAGAACCGAGTCCTGAAACAAAGGGAAGCATACGTCCTTTAGCGTACAAGACTTGGGCATGCGTCATCTCTATTCTTTGGTGTGCCATAAGCAAGTCCATATTGTTGGCAATGGCCGTGTCAATGAGTTTGATGAGATCGTTGTCTGAAAAGTATTTTTTCCAATCCAGTTCTGCCACATTGGAAGTGTCTTTGGTAGTGCCAAAACTCTCTGGCATGGTTTTGATCCTCGTCTGTGGAGGCATAGAGGTGTTACAGGCGGACATCAAAAGACATAAGATGATCGAAAGTGAATATGTAAATGTGTTACGATTGTACATTTGTAATGCTCTATTAATGTTGTTTGTATTTCTTGTTCGAGTTAAAGCTCATGGCCATTGTGGCGAAGATCACATAGAGACCAGGAATAATGATGACACCGAAAAGGGTGCCAAATAGCATACCTCCTGCAGCAGCAGTACCTATGGTTTTATTGCCAATGGCCCCAGCGCCGGAAGCCATGATCAAGGGAATCAAGCCCGCGATGAAGGCAAAGGAAGTCATAAGGATGGGTCTAAAGCGAGAGGCGGCACCATCCACGGCGGCTTGTAAGGGTGATCTATTGGCTTCGTTTTGTCTCAAGAGCGCATATTCTATAATCAATATGGCGTTTTTGCCTAAAAGGCCAATGAGCATGATCATAGCTACCTGTGCATAGATGTTGTTTTGCAAACCCATGGTCCACAATAGAAAATAGGCCCCGAAAATCCCAGTAGGTAAGGATAAAATAACCGCTAATGGAATAATGAAGCTTTCGTACTGTGCGGACAAGATCAAGTACACGAAGATAAGGCAGATCGCAAACACATAAATGGCTTGGTCCCCAGAAAGAATCTCGTCTCTGGTCATGCCCGACCATTCGTAGGTATAACCACGGGGGAGTTTCTCCTTGGCAAGTTGTTTGATTGTTTCAATGGCACTGCCGCTACTGTAGCCAAGTGCTGGCTCCCCATTGATCATAGCTGAGGTATACATGTTGTATCGAGTCAGTTGTTCCGGCCCATATACCCTAGTGATGGTAATAAAAGCAGAGTAGGGGACCATTTCTCCGGCTTTGTTTTTGACGTACAGTTTCATGATATTCTCCGGCTGTGCCCTGTATTTGGGTAGTGCCTGAATCATCACCTTGTACATTTGCCCAAAGCGGATAAAATTGGTAGCATAATAAGAGCCAATCAAGGCCTGAAGGTTGTTCATGGCATTGTCTACAGAAACGCTCAACTGGGCAGCCTTATCATTGTCTACTTTGATCAGATATTGCGGGAAGCTGGCGTCGAAGCTTGTGAAAGTGTTCTCTATTTCAGGTGTTTTATTGAGTTCGTCGATGAAGTCCTTAGTCACCTTTTCTAGTTTTTGTAAGTCACCCGAACCCGTGCGATCTTGGATTCTAAACTCGAAGCCGCTGGAGTTGCCATAGCCAGGTACGGCTGGAGGCGGGAAGAACTGGATACTTGCATCCTTGATGTTTTTGGTACGTTCCGTGAGCGAATCAATGATGTCATCAACGGTTTCTTTCCTTTTGTCCCAAGGTTTTAGGTTGATCATACCCATACCAAAGGAGGCGCCAGAGCCGTCCGTCATAAGACTGAAGCCCGATAGGGTAGAGGTAGACTCCACAGCTTTCAGGCTTTTCGCCTGAGTCTGTATAGCGTCCATTACCGATTCGGTACGCTCCAAAGTTGCCCCAGAAGGCGTGGTTACGTTTGCATACAAGGTTCCCTGATCTTCTGTGGGAATGAAGCCTGTAGGCAGTAAGGAATTTGTACCTATAGTGGCAACAATGAAAAACACGAGCATGCCAAATGTAATGACCCTTCTATTGGCAATATAATTTACCAAGTTTTTATACTTATCAGAAAGTCGCTCGTAGCGTTCGTTAAATGCATCGAAGAACATGGTCAACCAAGTCCTTTTCTTTTCAGTGCCGTGGTGGTTTTTGAGCAATAAGGCACAAAGTGCAGGCGTGAGTGTGAGTGCGTTTACACCAGAGATTACGATGGCGATAGCCATGGTGATGGAGAACTGCCTGTAAAATACCCCTTGTGGACCATCCATGAAGGCAACAGGTATGAACACCGCCGACATTACCATGGTAATAGAGATAATAGCACCGCTGATTTCACCCAGAGACTCTATGGTGGCCTCTTTAGGGCTGTAGTTGCCCTGTTCCATTTTGGCGTGTACGGCTTCTACAACTACGATGGCGTCATCAACCACGATGCCTATGGCGAGTACTAGCGCAAATAATGTGAGCAGGTTAATGGAAAACCCGAATAACTGCATAAAAAAGAAGGTTCCTATGAGAGATACAGGTACCGCTATAGTGGGAATGATCGTAGAGCGCACATCTTGTAAGAACAGAAACACCACAAAAGCCACGAGCACAAATGCCTCCATCAGTGTTTTAAGCACTTCGTGGATAGAGGCATCCAAGAACCTCGATACGTCATAGCTGATGGTGTAGTCCATGCCTGGAGGAAAAGTTCTTTCTTTCAGTTCAGCCATTTTCTTTTTCACGTTGCTGATGACCTCGCTGGCATTAGAGCTGTCTCTTATACACATCTGACGCTGCCGACGATCGCATAAGTGTA
>CAMFLX010000343.1 GCA_945957555.1 uncultured Cytophagales bacterium | reverse complement strand
CTGTCCAAAGTGCTCAACCCTGCAATACCCGCTCAAAAACTCTCGTTTTTGCCGTGCACCTTTCCTGCGCTTACCGCCCACAGTGCGTCGGCTCATAAACAATTCCTTATCCCGAATTGAGGTTAACTTAAATTATTTTTTGCCATTGTTTTCCTTTTTTGTTACGATTGAATAAACGGTTTCTTTATCGAATTGTATTTCTAATTCTGAATCCACTGCAATACCCGAGGCATTGACCTGTATGACTCTATCCTTTTTCACGATTGCAAAGCCTTTTTTGAGAATAGTAAGCGGATCTGATGCATTTACAAAGCGTCTCAATTGTTTCAAATTCTTTTGTGCGGTGTCGAAGAGACCATCAACCCTACCTTCTAGTCTATCTTTAAGGGCAATCAATGACTGTTCATATTGAAAATTTCGCTGAATGATAACGTTTGCTACCTTAGTGGGTGTCTTTTCCTGTCGAGCCATCAAGTCTACGATACTGGTATTTCTATCATGACCAATGCCAGTATATATGGGAATAGGAAACGTAGCTACTACTTGGGCAAGCTCATACACATCAAAAGCCTTCAGGTCTAGTTGAGAACCTCCTCCTCGCACTATAGCGACTACATCGAAACGGTGTTGATTAGTAGCTATCAGTTTCAATTTTTCTAAAATGAATTCATGCGCCATGTCACCTTGTATTTGTGTAGTAAACTCTTCCACTGCAAATGCATACTGATAAGGGTTATTCGCAAGTTCTTGTTTAAAATCCCTCTGTCCATCAGAATCGGGCGCTGTAATTAGTGCAATGCGCTGTATAACGCTTGGTATCGGCAGTGATTTATTAAAGGTATAGTACTGCTCCCCCACCACCTTGATCATATCAGAGTTTTCCGCAACCAAACGATCCAAGGTTTGCTGGCGCTCAACTTCAAGCTGCCCTAACGTGTAGGCATAATCAATCTCAAGGACTTCGAGTTTCAGTCCCCAGCGTTTGTGAAATGTTACTTTAACCCTACAAGTGATCTCAATACCATCCTTAAAGACCTGTTTTGTTTCTCTTTCAAACTTCTCTATATACGCATACCCCGCTGCCCAAAATACCGCACCTATTTCAACGGCTACATTCTTACCTTCCTTTTCGATCAACTTTAAATAACACCAGCGCTTATCTGTTTTTTTATTCACGTCGCTGATCTCTGCCGTAACCCAATATGTTTCCCCTTCAAAGGTATTGGCAAGACAATCTTCTATCTCTGAAATAAACTCCGAAAGTTTGACGCTGGGCAATAGTGTGTTTCTTGTTTTCATTTATCTTCGGTATTCACTTGTTCACATATACTTAATAAAAAGAAGCCAAGACTTTAGGACATTGGCATTTCTGACGTTTAATTATGCAAGTTTTGAAGTTAACATATATCTTCTAGTGAACAAAACCATGTTGTTGCTTTCCCAATAGATTTAGCCGATCCGTCTCACTTTGTACACCCAAGAATAATTGATACATTGTTGCCTAAAGTCAATTGACACTTATTAAAATGCTACGCAAGACGCTGTATACAACATTGGCAACCCTTCTTATTGGGTTAATCGGACTCTTAGCTCAAACCCATACAAAAAAGGTTCATGATGAGAAAATCCTGAGTTATATAGTTGACCCTCACTCCCAAGACTTACAGTTCTACTGGAAAGATGACAGTAATCATATTTTTAAAAGCATCGCGAATTTGAAACGCTGGTTAGGTCTTCACCATAAGACACTCGTTTTTGCAATGAATGGTGGCATGTACAAGAAAGATCACACCCCACAAGGACTCTTCATTCAAAACTTCCAAAGTCAAAGCCCACTAGACTCTACAACCAAGGGCCATGGAAATTTCTACTTAAAGCCCAACGGCATATTTTATGTGACCTCAGACCTAAAAGCCGTAGTTTGCAAAACCGAAGATTTCCCTAAGACCAAGAACATACGGTTTGCAACACAATCTGGCCCTATGTTGGTTATAGACGGCAATATACACTCGGCTTTTAAGATCGGATCAAAAAATTTAAATATCAGAAATGGTGTAGGCATATTTCCAGGAGGTAAAGTCCTATTTGCGATGTCAAAAGACCCTATCAACTTTTATGACTTTGCTATCTACTTTAAAAAATTGGGTTGTAAAAATGCTTTATATCTTGACGGCTTTGTCTCTCGCACCTATTTACCTGAAAAACAATGGATCCAGACAGATGGGGACTTTGGAGTGATCATAGGTGTGGTTGATAAATGAAAAGGAATTGCCTTAACTTTAAAGAACTTAATCCCCCTTTTACACCAAACAAGTGTTGGCTAGGGTTAGATCTTAACATCAATAAACCGACCTAGGCATATATTAGAAGCCAATGTCTAATATATTTTAAAACAAATCCAAACAATGCTTAGGTTTATGTTTAATTTATAACTAAATTGCAGTGCGTTTAAGTAACAGTGCATCAATAAGCTCCGCTCTATTTTAATATCGAAGTCAACTTGTTTCACCAATATTATTTAAATAATTTTTAGTTTAACCCTTGTGAAAGGGATTGTAAATCTAAAGATTATCATTAAATAATTGTTTCTTAAGCAAAAGTTAAAATTTTATTACAAACAATTTACAAATGCAAGGTACAGTTAAGTTTTTCAATAGCTCAAAAGGATTTGGGTTTATTACACCATCTGATTCAAGTGAAGACATCTTCGTCCACGTTTCTGGACTTATCGATGAAATCCGTGAAAACGATACAGTTACATACGAAGTCGAAAGAGGCAAGAAAGGTATGAACGCGGTGAACGTAGAAGTAGTGAACTAAGAATATTTATATATAAAGGATTCTTTAACAAGCACATGCTTTACAAAAACCACCCAAAAGGTGGTTTTTGTGCTTTTATCCCCTTATCAATACATTCAACCATTAGCAATCATCTTGCCTTTTTAACTCCATCTCCTCCTGCGCCATTCTTGCTGTTGTTCAGGATCCAAAAACGTCCATGCCACGAAACGGCTCGTCTTTTGCCCTTGCTTCATTTCCACTCTCTTAATCTCCAAAGCTTTTACTTGAGCCAAAATCCTATAAACACCTGCCAGATTTTCTTTCTTAGATACTAAAGTTGTAAACCAAAAACAATTCATGGCAATTTGGGCACTCTCTAAGGCCATCAACCTAATAAATTGGGCTTCGCCCCCCTCACACCAGAGCTCGTTTGCCTGCCCACCAAAATTAAGTACTACATTTTTCACCCTCTGTCCATTGAGATTTTTGAGTTTACGAACACTGCCGGCACTGGCCTCTTGGGCAGAAGCATGGAAAGGAGGATTACAAATGGTAAAATCAATGTATTCCTTAGGAGAGAGAATTCCCTGAAAAAAACGCTTTGAGGAAGTTTGTTGACGACAATCGACATTTCCCTTAAGACTCAAGTTTGATGTGACTATATTTTGGGCTGACTTTAAAGCAAAGGAATCAATATCTGAACCTATAAAACTCCAGCCATATTCTTTGGTTCCGATAATCGGGTAAACGCAATTAGCCCCTAAGCCTACGTCCAAGCCTTTTATGGATTTCCCTTGAGGTATTACTCCGCCATTGGAGCTCGCCAATAAGTCTGCGATATAATGTATATAATCAGCCCTACCAGGAATCGGTGGACATAGATAATTAGCAGGAATATCCCAATATTTGATTTTATAAAAATGAATCAAAATAGCCTTATTCAAAGCCTTAACAGCGTTTGGATCAGCAAAATCGATGCTCTCGTCATTGAACTTATTTAAATTAACATAAGGACTTAGTTCGGGACAAGATGCAACCAACTGAGGGAAATCATACCTAGTACGATGAGGATTACGAGGGTGTAATCCAGTTTTTTCAGCATTGGTATTCATATTTCCAGAAGTCCCCATTTATTAAAATTTCGTGTATTTGCCAATTTAATAAAAGCTATTACCAAAACAAATACTTTAAATCCAAGCTATGGACTGTGCACAAATAAAAATACAATAACTCTAAAATACTTTTGAGACGATCTTTAATCAATATTAACCGACATAAATATCTACTTCGTTATGCTATCACTTCCAAGTATGTATTCATTACGATAAACAAATTAGTCCATTAAAAAAATCACTTCAAATATGAAAAAAAATTCAACTTCCATTAAAGTAGCAATTCTAATAATGTCAGTCATGGCATTTAAAATGATAAACGCTCAAACAATCAAAACCACTTATCAAAATCAGCAATCTTTCATTGATATGCGTTTCGGAATGTTTATACACTTCAATTTAGGAACCTTTACTGACCAAGAATGGGCACTTCCTAATCAAGATCCCAAACTCTTTGCCCCTACTGCAGTAAACTGTGACCAATGGGCGGCGGCGGCTAAGGCTGCTGGAATGAAATTCGCAGTATTAACCCTGTCTCTTATACACATCTCCGAGCCCACGAGAC
>CAMFLX010000342.1 GCA_945957555.1 uncultured Cytophagales bacterium | reverse complement strand
AATATTCGCCGATATCCTGAGGGCTCAGATGAGCACAAAAGAACTTGCCAATAAAATCATTTCAGAAACTGTCAAGTACGTAAAAGCCAACCAAGGGGCCTTATTCCTCTTGCATGGCGAAAAAACAACAGAACAGTACTTGGAACTCGAGGCTTGCTATGCCTATGACAGGAAAAAATACCTTGAAAAAAAGGTCAATCTAGGAGAAGGCTTGTTAGGCCAATGCGTGCTAGAAAAAGAACACATGCTCATCACCGAAATACCTCAAAACCATATACAAATAACCTCTGGCTTAGGGCTTGCCACTCCAAACTGCCTCTTTATCATGCCCCTCAAAGCCAATGGAGAAGTACTGGGGGTTCTAGAGCTTGCTTCTTTTTCTGTACTTGATCAATATCAAATTGATTTCCTACTAAAGCTCAGCGAAAGTATTGCGACTACATTGGCATCAGCCAAAACAAATGAAACCACACAGAAGCTACTTCACAACGCACAGTTACTTACGGAACAAATGAAAGCACAAGAAGAGGAAATTCGCCAGAACATGGAAGAACTCAACGCTTCGCAGGAAGAACTGATCCGTAAACAAGAAATCGCAACCAAACAGGCCATGCTATTAGACTCCATTTTGAGTAAAATGCCCATCCCTGTGTTTGTAAAAGACCAAGAATGCAAGTATATACTGGCCAATGAAGCACAAGCCATACTGATGGGCATGCCCTTGCAAGAGCTTTTATACAAAAGCGATGAGGATTTTGTTACAGATCAAAATGAATTGCAACAGATCAAAGATACTGATCTCAAAATCTTGCAAGAGGGAACAATGGTAATATTACCCGCCCAACAATTCACTATTAGGAACAGCCAACCCAAAACCCTTCAAACTTATAAGATTCCTTTTACAAACCCCATTACCGGAGCAAAAAATATATTAGGTACATCAATAGAAATCAAAGCCAGTGCAACATAGATAATCTCATGGTAGAAAGTAAGTGAATCCCAGCAGCGGATGCCGGCGTGAAGCTTTTGATACCACAATCAAAAACTTGCTGCTGGGATTCCTTACAGTTTCTTTAATGCCTTTTTAGGTCAGGCTCTGTATTCAAATCTTATAATTACTGTGTTATGTTTTTAACAATACAAAGATGCACCCCAACATTCTCAATGAGTGAGAAAGAAAAAATATTTTAAGGAAAATTTATTTAGAAGTATGTAGATAGATTTTAAGACAAAACAAAGATAAAAAAACCTCGTTTTTCTCAGTCCATAAATGGTCTGTCAATATCATTAGGTTTCATACGATCTAGAGATGGCAGGAGCCGTCTTTGACACAAGACAGCAACCAAAGTGTTCATTATTGCTTGATGCCAACCAATGGCAAGGCTGGAGGCCTTGAATATGAATAGCCATGGGTGAAACCCGTGGAACAATGAATGATACGATGAATTAGGACCCTGAAGGGGTCCAACTATACGTGATGTATGTATGCAAGGTCTATTTCCTCCTTCCACCCATAGTTCGACCCCTACAGGGTCGTTGCGAGATTTCGTACACACAACCCCACGATTCTCGTGGGGCTATTCATATTCAACCACTTCGTGGTTGTCATTGGCTTGATGATTAATGACCAAAGGCAAGAAATGCCTTACTTATAGCTCAGCTTTTTCAACTGAGGTAGGAAAGCTTTAGGACGTTTGAGTTCATATTCATATATGATTCGGCCCAGTCTTTCCAGAAAAGGGTGACCGAGTTCATCATACTCATATACGCCATCGTTGATGACATCATCTTCGTTCACATAGAGTACAGCCGAAAGAAAGAATTCTGTTTTATTCTTGTAGTCCACTATATAGGCACAGTCGGTCATGAAACCATAAAAGAGACCCACCTTATTAAATATGCGAATATTGGTATCGATCCGTTCCTTTGTTTTACCGACCAATAGATACTTCATGTGCGTATCAGGATATTTATCTTCTTTGTATTTCAGTGGCGATAGTTCCCGAGGATACATACCCATGCTGCTCCGCAAGAAGGTATAGTCAGAGTCTTTAAGTTTAAAGCGCT
Source organism: uncultured Cytophagales bacterium (assembly GCA_945957555.1). Lineage (GTDB taxonomy): Bacteria > Bacteroidota > Bacteroidia > Cytophagales > UBA9547 > CAMFLX01. The sequence continues at coordinate 2,423 of CAMFLX010000342.1, read as the reverse complement.
TCTCTAGCGCCATTGCTTCGGGAAGGTTGATCGCCATCACAAACTCGTGTAAGCCTTTAAGAGTAATGAAATTGCTATTCTTGAAATCCACCCCGTAACCTCTAAGCCTGCGTCCCTCTACATGTTGCCGACCCACAGTTGTATTGGCCAAGGGAACAGACAACTCCTGTGTGCTGATTTCCTTGGGCGTACTGTAAAAGGGTTTACCGTTTTTGTAAAAAGTTAATGGCCCTGTGCTACGGCACGATGTGGGATCGCAAGGTACAAACTTCTGAATGATGCGTGCCGAATCCTGCCCCATCTGCCTGAAGCGATCATGGATATAGGCCTGTCCCAAAAACTCGTACAAAAGATTGTAGGCATTATTATCACTCAAAACAAAGAGTCTACGAATGAGCTGGCTCAGCGACTCGGCTTGCTCATAACGCAAGTATTTGGTATTTCCATAGCATTTATAATTGCTCCGCGCCTTAAACAAGGTAAACCGATCAACGCCTTTGATTTGTAGTGCCCTCACCTTTTCAAGGGCAAATGCCGCACAAGGCAGCTTCACCATACTTGCTTGATAAAAATACTCATCGGGTCTATGTCTGTAATAAAAAGATTGTAGCGATGGAATATTATTAGAATCACGATTGATCTGCGTATAAATCACCTGCAAACGATACTTGTCTTGGTTTGCCAATATTTTTTTTACCACAGCACTTGTATCACTTTCTAAAAGCGATTTCAACAATGTAGGTTCTTGTCCTTTAGCGCACCAAACTATGCTGAGCCCTATCAACAAAAACATACTTTTGAAATTGCCCTTTCTCATTTGCGGCGTGCGATCAACAGATTGGTTTTATGAGGAAGCTGGTTGTATCCTAGCGAGAATGGCAGCTTCTCTATCTGGCTGCTATCACTTTTGTACTTAGCCATTAAGTCCTTTTGTATGAATTTGGCAAAGGCAAAAGGCTTCACTGGTTTAATATATTTTCCATAGAGCGTTACATCCCACTTTTCAGGCTCAAAGTATTTGTAAGGAATACCAGTATCGTCTTGCATCATACCTGTAGCTCGTTCCAAAATACTCGTTCTGATGATAGAAAAATAGTCATAGTGCATAAGGTATGAAGCAGATTTCGCAAACGTAAAATACCCCTTCAAGCTATCTAAATAATGCCTAAAAGCCGTCTTCTCTGCTAAGCCAGTATTGCTGAGATCTTGTGAGAAAAAGTAAAAGTTCTTGAGTTCATAAGTATTCGGATTCATGAAGGTAACTTTTGCACCATTGGCTTTGAACTCAGGATTTGTGAGTGAATCATAGGCAAATGCCTCAAGACTCCCATCCTTTTGCACCTTTAGGGCTTCTACATTGGTGATTACATGACCTGTACGTTTGATAAAAATAGCAATGATAGGTAAAGCACCATTCACGTTTTCCGTTTTAAAATGTACCTTCATCTTCTTGGTATGAAAAAAACTGCTGTGCAAGATATCTTGGAGCGACTTATTCACGGCTTCCAAATAACCATAAGTTTCTTTAGGTTGTTTGTCCAAAAGTTTTGGCAACTGCCCCACAGGTTCTAAACCTACGAGGATATACTCTTTGCAGTTAGGGAAAAGGATATGAGCATTCAGAAAATCTGGTCCTGAAAAAGGATAAAACAGCGTTTTACCTTTACTCATACTGGCAAGTGATTCTGAATCTGACCACTGTCTCAGCAATTGGTGACGCACCGTATCAGCAAACGTCCAAGAGCGATCCATAGAGGCTGCATAATTGGCCCAAACAGAATCTTCTTCTATATGTAACACAGAGCGCTTTGCCTGATGGATTCCTGCTATATAAGAGGCGATTTGGTCATAAGTGCTGTCAAAAACAGGAGCTTTAGGTTTTTCTTCTGCGGGCTTCACCACGATGACGGTGTCTTTGTCACGGACTTCTTCTTTCTTCTCTACAGGTTGTTCCTTTGGGGTTTCCTTACAAGCCACTACTAGGCCTATCACAGAACAAATAGTTAAAATCTTTTTTAAGTTAAGGCCCAACGCCAATGTCGAGCGATTGATAAATTGCGTCATTGCATTTTTTTGGATGTAAATCTATAAAAAATAAATTGAGTTGTAAAACTTGTGAGCAATGAGGCTTAGCTTGGGTATCCATGAAACACTTGAATCTATATTTGTTTAATGACGATAGCGGTCATATCATCGTTGGCAAGAAGCGAAAAATTATCAAACTTTTCTTTGAATTCTGCTAAAAGATTAGAAGCCCTCGCAAGCTTTACAATATCAGTATTAAAACTTTTCCGAGCGTCATAGAAACCATCAGTGGACAATATCAAAAGGTCGTTTATCAAGAAATCAATTCTCTCAATAGTAATTTTTAACGATTGTGTGGGCATGCCCAAGACGTTGGTTAATTGAGATTGGTCTATAAG
>CAMFLX010000341.1 GCA_945957555.1 uncultured Cytophagales bacterium | reverse complement strand
TTGCTACTTTTGTATCAGACAAAAGTAGGCCACCGTGGCAACTGCCATAATGATTACAAAAGCAATATGCTCCTAATTAGCTACTTAAGAATTTACATTTTCAAATAAGGCTATGTTTCTTATCCCGAATTGAGGTTAACTTAATAAACTCTTTTGGAGTTATCATCAAAATACTAAGTTTATGCTGTCATCCTCTCAGATCATCGAACTACTTGGCGAAAAAGCCGAATATTTACTACAACATCAGTCTCAAACGATTCCTAAGGCGCAGCTCCATTTGCCCGGTGGAGATTTTGTAGATCGCATCTGGTTACATAGTGATCGTCATGTGAATGTCTTACGAAATTTACAAAGCATGTATGGCACAGGTAGGCTTGCGCATACAGGTTATCTCTCCATATTGCCAGTGGATCAAGGTGTGGAACATAGTGCAGGTGCTTCATTTGCACCTAATCCTATTTACTTCGATCCAGAAAACATCGTTAAGCTTGCCATAGAAGGTGGCTGCAATGCTGTCGCAACTACTTATGGAAGTTTGGGCTTCATGGCCCGTAAATATGCCCATAAAATTCCCTTTATTGTAAAGATCAATCATAATGAGTTTTTGACTTATCCGAACAAGTTTGACGAAGTCATGTTTGCTTCTATCAAATCCAGTTGGAACTTGGGCGCCGCAGCAGTAGGGGCCACGATTTATTTCGGTAGCGAAGAGTCTACCCGTCAGATTCAGGAGGTGAGCAAAGCATTTGCAATGGCACATGAACTTGGAATGGCTACGATCTTGTGGTGTTACTTGCACAATCCAGCATTTAAAAAAGATGGAGTAGATTACCATGTTTCGGCAGATCTTACGGGCCAAGCCAATCACTTAGGCGTAACCATAGAGGCCGATATCATTAAGCAAAAGTTGCCAGAAAACAACGGGGGGTATCTTGCTCTCAATACCAAAGAATCTGCCTATGGTAAAAATGATCCGCGTATTTATACACAGCTTACTTCAGAGCACCCTATTGATCTCTGTCGCTATCAGGTAGCCAATTGTTTCATGGGGCGTGCTGGGCTCATCAATTCTGGTGGGGCTTCTTTAGGTGCCACTGATCTCAATGAAGCGGTAACTACCGCTGTGATCAACAAAAGGGCAGGGGGCATGGGTCTCATCAGTGGACGTAAAGCCTTTCAACGACCTATGGAAGAAGGAGTAGCACTTTTAAATGCCATCCAAGATGTGTATTTAGATCAAAGTATTACCATTGCCTAAATGGGTTTAGAGTTTAGAGTTCAGAGTTTAGGGTAAAGATTAAAGAGTAAAGACGCAAGATCGTAACACTTCACACGTATTACGTAAAACGTACTACTTCACACGTACTATGAGCGCATTCCAATCGGCTATGCATTTGTCAAGTTCCGATTTGGTGCTGAACTGCTTTAGCTCAAAGTTCGGTATGTTTTTCTCTGCTTTGTTTTTAACATTTTGAGCCGAAACCTTTGCGAAGATCTCAGAAGGGTCAAGAAACTGTGCGTGATAAAAAGTTTTGCCTTTTAGGTGAGCAATCATGCCCGGTAGCAGGACTTCGGGTACCCAAGCTTGTGACTCTAAACTCAAAATCCCCATTTTGCGCACATCTGCCACAACGATTTGTGAATGTATCGATTTAAAAGCGTCCAGTAAGACCGTATTGATTCTTAGAAACTCTGCATGTGATGGTACTTTTTTGTAATATTCCAAATACAATACATTGGTTTTGGTGTCTAGGTATACCGATGCAATCTCATCTTTAAAAAACTCCTTCATAACTTTTGTTTTACGTTTGTAATAGCTCAAATATAATAACAAATCAAATAATCTTAAAAGCGTTATAGGCTTATTTTTGCACAGATTTGGTGTTTTTAAAATCCAAACTGGGGGGACTCTACAGGTCATTTCTGAGGTTGGGGCCATAGCATTGCGTTCCAATTTTTTTCAGGGCAATACTTGCGAAAATCCCCAAAGGTCTGTTGATGGATCTAGAAATTTTGTTTTATAATTTGGAAGCGGAAAGCTATTACTGCGGTTTATTAAGGTTTGAACTCTGATGTCTGAACTCTAAGGTCTAACATAATTCATAACTTATAATTCCAGTGTTGCTGATGTATTCTCCTTATTATTTCCCACTAGCATGTACTATTTTTGGTGTGGTACTGTCACTAAACTTCTAACGTGTTTATGAAACTTAAATTTTCTGTGATTTCAATCGGCTTGTTCATGCTTTTTACTTTGGGAAGCTGTAGCAAAAAGGACAAATTTACAAGACCCTTCAAGGTCATCAGTCATAAGTCCTTATTGCTTTTGCCCTCGGCCGAAATAGATAGAAGCCGAAAGACTAAGTTTGCCGATATGTTTGATGATGAGGCCTATATACGATTTTATGAAAACGGGCAGTACACATCTTTGAACAGAAAAGGCGGCTACCATAGGGGACAATGGCAACTGATTGATGGTGATAGCCTAGTGGTACAAATGGATATTGAAAATGTGGGAAAAGTACTTTTCAATGTTAAGGAAGAAAAAGACGAGGAGACGGGTGGCAAATATTTGTCTTTGAAAAGCCAGGACTTGGGGCAAATAGAGGTCAGTCTGGTGTTGAAGGAAGATGATTTTTATCAGAATGCAGATGTAGATTTGTTAAGTACCACCATGAACTGGTGGCGGGAGCGCCCTGATAAAGCGGAAAATCAGGAACAGATCAAAAAGCGTGTCCTTGCGCAGTTGGAGTATATGATTCAGTATTTCAAAATGGTAGACGACAAGAACTTGGATTCCTTTTATGTGACACATTTGCAAAGCTCCATTGAGTTCTATTCTAATGGCATCTCCTTGAATGACGACTTGCAGATGATGGACTACTATCACGATGAGGAAGCCGCCCTCAAGGCACAGCAGTATTTGAAAGACGGTTTTAATAGTTTGTCTAAATATCCTACCGATTCTCAAAGTTTTACCAAGGGCTATTACAAGGCGCTCAAAGAAATCAGTAAGGCCATATCTTTGATGTGAGATTTAGAGAGTTTAAATTAAAGATTAAAGAGTAAGACACAAGACACAAGACACAAGACACAAGACACAAGACCGGTGGCGCTTGCTATATGCTATAACGCTGATCCCGTCTTTTTGGGCTAAAAGGCTTTTTTTGATTCATGTTTTTGGTCTATTGGGTTGAAACCCATGATAATTAATACCTAAGCATCGTAGCATTATTAACGATTCCCTATGCTCCATTCAAAACTTGTAATTCATAACTCCAATTCAACTGGTCAACTCAAAAAACCAGCATTGCTATAAATCTTATGGAACTATAAATAATTTCTGTAAAAATATTTGGTTAAACATCTATTATTTTTTAAATTTGATTTACTTAGATTTATAGATCATTTTTTGATATGCCCCAAATATTCTTTTAGAATAGAATATTTTTACAACTGATGAGATGATGTCGACTAATACTACATCAGGATTTTTTGATAATTAACTAAACAGTATTTAAAAGCTAATGTAACAACACATGTATTCGATTTTTACTACACTTCGCGGCGATTAAGCGCTCCAATTTTATTTTTCTTTTTAAGACTTACTGATTCTGCTAAGGATCGAGGAAAAGTCCGTGTTAGATTAACTTTGATATTTATAGTATTAATATGTTATCTATTAATGTCCTTGTGGTCACTTACTTAGTTTTTTGATGTGTGTTTGATTTTAGAAATATTCTATACTAATGCTGGAAAGATTTAATAAATATTGGATAGGCCCTTCATTGGCTATTTTGACTGCTTTAAGTACATATTACTTTAACGTAACTAAGACACAATTGGAGGTGCAGCAAAAGCAACTCGAAAATGTACGATTTTCATTGGAAACAGAACTTAAAAGAAAGGATTTTGAAAATCAACAAAGGTTTAAGTTATATGATATGCTCATCGCTTCTTTAGAAGAAAAAAACATTAGAAAGCAAAGAGCCTTGGTGTCTTTGATAGATGTGGTACTTGCGGATGATAGCACTTTGCGGAATAATTTTAGGGATATATTATTGTTAGGCACTTCTAGCGATTCGGTGAAAAGAACTATCACTGATATCAAAAATGAGGAAAAGCAATTTTTTACTGCTACAGCTCAAGCATCTGAACAAAATCTGTCGAGCTTTCAAATTATTGTTTGTCGAACAGAAGAGAACGGAAAAGAATCTCAAATATATGCCCAAAAAGTTTTTAATGAATTACTTACAGTTTACGGTAAAGAAAAACTGAGTACAGCCATGTTACCACAAAGTATCAATTTACAGCCAGCCTATAAAATTTCGGCAAATGAAATTAGATATAGTTCTGAAAATGAAAATGAGGCCAAAAGGATTAAGGGCATACTTGATATGAAGAAAACACTACCATTAGAGCCTGTTAGATTAAGACAAGTAAACCAGCTGTCTCTTATACACATCTCCGAGCCCACGAGACGTAGAGGAATCTCGG
>CAMFLX010000340.1 GCA_945957555.1 uncultured Cytophagales bacterium | reverse complement strand
GAATGACGGAGTAATCACAAACACCAAAGAAAACGATGAGAAATATGTGCGTAAAACAGCATTAGTAACAGGTGCAAACAAGAGCATTGGCTTTGAAGTCACTAAACAGCTTGCCCAAAAAGGAATTTATGTGTATCTCGGCTGTCGCAATTTAGAAAGCGGTATAGCAGCCGTCAACAAATTAAAAACTGAGGGCATAAATACCGTGGAAGCCATTCAACTGGATGTAACCAATGATGAATCTGTACAGAAAGCCCGTGCGGAAATGGGCAAGAAAACAAAATCATTGGATATCTTGATCAACAATGCGGGCATTTATGGTGGTTATCCCCAATCTGCAATTGACGCAACTATAGAGCAGTTTAAAGCAACATACGATGCCAACGTTTTCGGAGTGGTAAGAGTGACACAAGTATTTATGGATTTATTGAAACAATCTGCTGAACCCCGTATTGTAAATGTTAGCTCGAGTCAAGGTTCCATTACTTTGCATAGCGACCCATCTTACAAGTATTACGACTATAAAGGTGTTGTTTATCTTTCTTCAAAAGCAGCCTTGAATATGTATACTGTTGTATTGGCTTACGAGCTAAAGGATACCCACTTTAAAGTAAACGCCATTTGCCCTGGCTATACCAAAACGGATTTTAATGGACATCATGGCCCTGGAACTGTGGAAGATGCTGGAAAACGAATTGTAAAATATGCATTGATTGATAAAAAGGGGCCTACAGGAAAGTTTTTTAGTGAAGAAAACAATCCTGAAACGGGGGAGATCCCTTGGTAATAAAAATGCAAAACCGTTAGCAAAGTACTAATCGTCCTCGTTTGTAGCGATGGTGGGCGAGAATGGCGCCTGCATCGCCGTAAATATGTCTTTCCCAAATCCTTACAGTCGGATTTTTTCGAATGAAGGGTTTGGGATTTCTACCAATAAACTCACTAAAATCAATAATATGATCCAATATTACGGCAAAACTCAAACAAGAGTAACTAACTAAGGATTACTAACAAATTCACCTGAAATTGTTAGATTTGCGCAAACATTTTTTTAATGAAAGAAAAGCTTTTTGTAGTTAAAATAGGCGGTAACGTCATCGACAACGAACCGTTTTTGAATAAATTTCTAACTGAATTTGCGGAGATCAAGGCTCATAAGATTCTGATACATGGTGGGGGCAAGGTGGCCACCCAAATAGGTGAGAAGCTGGGCATAGAAGCCAAAATGGTAGATGGGCGCAGAATTACAGACAAGGAAACCCTTGAGGTAGTGACCATGGTATATGGCGGTCTTGTGAACAAGCGTGTGGTAAGTATATTACAAGCTAAAGGCTGCAATGCTTCGGGTTTTACTGGAGCTGACGCCAATGTAATCAAAGCGCACAAGAGACCTGTGAAAGCTGTGGATTATGGTTTTGTGGGAGATGTGGATGCCGTGAATGGCGCATTTCTTCAAACGATCATCAATTTTGGGATTACGCCCATACTTGCGCCACTTACGCACGATGGACAAGGCAATATGTTGAATACAAATGCCGATACGATTGCTTCAACTGTGGCCGTGGAGACCGCTAAATATTATGATACCGAATTGGTCTATTGTTTTGAACTCAAAGGTGTTTTGAGAGATTTTGAAGATAAAGAATCGGTGATCTTTGACATTAATAAGGAATACTATGCTGAGTTGAAAGACCAGGGCATTATTTCAAAAGGGATGATTCCTAAATTAGATAATTCCTTTGATGCGATAGGCGCAGGCGTATCAAGTGTAAGAATTTGTCATGCTGATGATTTGTTAAGTATCGTAAACGGTGCACAAAAAGGTACGAAGTTAAAGTAGGTCATAAACATTGGCAGGCCTTCGCTAAACCTTTGTGTGGATGGTGGGTTTAAGAATGTATGAATACAGATCGTAAGTAAAAATACATCAATATGGCTACCGAGTATAGGATTGAAAAGGACACGATGGGCGAGGTACAAGTGCCTGCCCATGTATATTGGGGTGCGCAAACGGAACGCAGTCGCAACAATTTCAAAATAGGTCCTGAGGCATCCATGCCTGAGGAAATCATACAGGCTTTTGCATATCTCAAAAAGGCTGCAGCCCATACCAACTGCGAATTGGGCGTATTGACTGCTGATAAACGTGACCTTATTTCGCAAGTCTGTGATGAGATCTTGGCAAAGCAGTTAGATGATCAGTTTCCTTTGGTCATCTGGCAGACAGGTTCTGGTACGCAGAGCAATATGAATGTCAATGAGGTAATCGCTTATCGAGCACATGTACTAAAGGGAGGACAGCTGAGCGATGATAAGAAGATCCTGAACCCTAATGATGATGTGAACAAATCGCAGTCGTCTAACGATACTTTTCCTACGGCTATGCACATAGCCACTTACATGCTAGTGGTAGAAAACACGATTCCTGGACTTACTCGATTGCGTGACAGCTTGGCTAACAAAGTGGAAGCTTTTAAGGATATTGTAAAAACAGGGAGGACCCACTTTATGGATGCGACTCCGCTCACGCTTGGTCAGGAATTCAGTGGCTATGTCGCACAGATAGATGGGGCACTTAGGGCGCTACACAATGCTTTGGAAGTTGTGAAAGAGCTAGCACTTGGTGGCACGGCAGTAGGTACGGGTCTCAATGCCCCTAAAGGTTATGATGTCTTGGTCGCACAGAAAATCGCAGACTTTACAGGACATCCATTTGTAACGGCCAAGAACAAGTTTGAAGCTTTGGCAGCGCACGATGCCATGGTAGAGCTTTCTGGCGCACTCAAGCGCTGTGCCGTCTCATTAATGAAGATTGCTAATGACATCCGTATGCTTTCTTCTGGACCGCGTTGTGGTATTGGGGAAATCATTATTCCTGATAATGAGCCAGGGTCTTCGATTATGCCAGGAAAGGTGAATCCTACACAGCCAGAAGCAGTGACAATGGTTTGTGCACAGGTCATGGGCAATGATGTTACTGTTTCTATCGCAGGCTCAAGTGGGCACTTCGAACTCAATGTGTTTAAGCCAGTTATTGCTGCTAACGTGTTACAGTCTGCCCGTTTGATAGGTGATGTATGTATGTCTTTTGCGCAGCACTGTGTCGATGGTATCGAGGCCAACTTACCTGTTATTCAAAAACACTTAGAGAATAGTTTGATGTTGGTGACGGCACTGAATACACATATCGGTTATTATAAATCTGCTGAGATTGCCAAGAAAGCGCATAAAGAGAACACAACGCTTCGTGAAGCGGCACTCAACTTAGGCTATGTGACTAGTGAGCAGTTTGATGCTTGGGTAAAGCCCGAGCACATGCTTGGCGCCTAAGTGTTGATATGGTTGATACATAAAATATTTCAAAGGAATCTGGCCTAAAGTTATTAGAGTTCAATGGGTTGATCTATGAAAGCGAATCGTTATGCTCTTTCGTGGGTGCGTATTTGTGATTTTCTGTACAATATTCTTTAATTTTAGGTCTTAAGTTTTTTGTAATGTCTTCAAAGGTATTGACGCTCTCCGAAATCTGGATTTATCCCATAAAGTCTCTAGGCGGGATACTCATGAATCAAGCAAACGTCCTTGCCAAAGGACTCGAATACGACAGACGTTGGATGTTGATCGATGCATCAGGTATGTTTATGAGCCAACGCACTGTGCCTGGCATGGCTTTGTTTAAAGTCTCTATGTTTCCAAAGCATTTATTGGTTAAATATCAAAACGATAGTATTACTGTGCCCTTGGACTATCAAGAGAACAATACCTTTGTTGCCAAAGTCTGGGATGATGAAGTAAAGGTGCATGAAGTGAGCGATGCGCATAACACATGGTTTTCTGAGCGATTGGGCATATCGTGCAAACTGGTTTATTTTCCTGAGGCAAATCATCGTGTGGTGGATCGTAAATATGTGGCAACAGAGGAGCATACTGGCTTAAGCGATGGTTATCCATTTTTGATTATCGGTCAATCTTCATTAAACGATCTCAACGATAGACTTAGGGAGGCCGTACCGATGAACAGATTTCGTCCTAATTTTGTGTTTACAGGCGGAGCACCCAATGAAGAAGACTTCTGGAAGGGGTTTTCTATGGGCCAACTTAGCTTTAGGGTTGTTAAGCCTTGTAGCCGTTGTGTACTCACCACCATAGATCAAGATACTGCGCAAAAAAGTGCTGAACCACTCAAAACTCTCGCTACTTATAGGTTAAAAGATCACAAGGTGTATTTTGGCCAAAATGTAATCGCTCATACCTATGGTAAAGTGGCTGTTGGTGATCAAATTACCCTAGATGCATAAGTTGTAGTAGACTATATTTGAATAAGTAATATAACCTTAGTTCGAGTTAAGGAAATATTTTTTCGGTTTTAATGTATTTGAATGTTAGTTTTTTAATAGGAATACAATGATTCAAATACATTCTTGGTATGCATTGTTTTGGGCCTTTTATTTGCCCACCCAAATAAAAGGACCAAAACAAAGGGTGGCAGGAAAGACCAAATCTAGCCGC
>CAMFLX010000339.1 GCA_945957555.1 uncultured Cytophagales bacterium | reverse complement strand
AGTATGGAATCTGGATCGGGCTTTTTGAGGGTTGCTTTGGTGCAAACAGATATATTTTGGCTTGATATTGACGCAAACCTAGCTCGGTTAGAAGAATATTTTTACGAAAAGGTTGTTGGCGAAGGTTTTGATGTTGTCATATTGCCAGAAATGTTCAATACTGGATTTGGTAAGGCAGCAGCAGGATATGCTGAATTTATGGAAGGCAAGTCTCATAAATGGCTGAAAAACATGGCTATGTTGTCAGGGGCTATGATCTTAGGGAGTATGGCTGTCAGAGAAAATGGTTTGGTGTTCAATAGATTGATGTGCGTTTATCCAGAGGGGCGCACACTCTTTTACGATAAGAAACACTTGTTTAGCTATGGGGACGAGCATACTGTTTTTTCTTCAGGTAAGAGTTCTTTGGTGCTGTATCACAAGGGTTTTGTAATCAAACCATTGATTTGCTATGATCTTCGTTTTCCTGTGTGGTCCAGAAACAGTAATAAGGACCCTTTTGATGTATTGATATATGTTGCTAATTGGCCCTATTCTCGCCAGTTAGCCTGGGAACAATTGCTAAAAGCTAGAGCCATAGAAAATCATTGCTATGTGATAGGTTGTAATCGAATAGGGGGGGATGGTAATCAATTACATTATAGAGGTGGGTCTGCGGTTATAGATTATCAAGGCCAATATCTTGCTTCGCCAAAAGGGGAAGAAGCTTTATTAGTTGCGGAATTAAACAAATCAAGTCTTCAGAAGTTCAGAGGTGAATTCCCCTTCTTGAACGATGCTGATGAATTTCAATTTATTTCATGAAGTTGCCTGTAGAAGTGTCGGATAAAGCTCTGGATGAGATTTTGTCCATAATTAATAGTAAGAATATTCCTAAGGGGTACCATTTAAGAATAGGGACAAAGGGGGGGGGATGTAGTGGTATAACACACTATTTGGGTTTTGATGAAAAATCAGCGGATGATTTGATTTTTGAACATGAAGGTATAGTTATTCTGATTAGAAAGAGGGATTTTATGCACCTTATTGGCGTGAGGCTAACGTTTGTGGATGGGGTTGATGCAAGGGGGTTTGTTTTTGAGTAATGAATTTGAGAATTCAGATATTTTAGGTGTATTTAGTACTTAGTCCCTCTTTTATTATATCTTTGAGCGTTTATTCAGTAATCAATTCTTTATGAAAACTTTTGCACTGATCGGAGCCGCAGGCTTTATTGCCCCTAGACACATGAGGGCTATTCAGGATACTGGTAACGAATTGGTAGCAGCGCTAGATAAGTTTGATAGTGTTGGCGTGATTGATAGTTATTTCCCCAATGCTGATTTCTTTATTGAATTTGAGCGTTTCGACCGACACTTGGACAAGTTACGTCGTGCAGGTCATAATATAGACTATGTTAGTGTTTGTTCTCCCAATTATCTACACGATTCTCATATCAGGTTTGGGCTAAGGCATCATGCTGATGTTATTTGTGAAAAACCTTTGGTACTGAATCCGTGGAATGTTGAGGCGCTCCGTGAAATTGAGGAAGAAACAGGAAAGAAAGTGTATAACTTATTGCAGTTGCGACTGCACCCTGCAATACTAGCACTTAAGGAACGTGTGGAAAATGGGCCGAAGGATAAAGTCTATGAAGTGGATTTGACATATCTTACTTCGCGAGGTCATTGGTATTTTGTTTCATGGAAAGGGGATTCGTCGAAGTCTGGTGGCATTGCTACTAATATTGGGGTTCATTTTTATGATATGTTGCAGTGGGTATTTGGTCCCCCAAAAGGAAGTGTAGTTCATAAGCATGAAATTGATTGCGCTTCTGGTTTTTTAGAGTTTGAAAGGGCCAAGGTGCGATGGTTTCTAAGTATCAATTATGATTATATTCCGGCTCCTATTAAAGCCTTGGGCAAGCGTACCTATAGGAGTATGACGATCGACAATGAAGAAATAGAATTTAGTGACGGTTTCACGGAGTTGCATACACGTAGCTACCAAGAGATATTAAAGGGGAATGGTTTTCAATTAATGGAGGCTATGACTAGTGTGCAAATAGTGCATGATATAAGAGTTGCTCAGCCAGTTGGTTTGGTTGGCGATTATCACCCATTTCTCAATCAAATAAAATAGAGATTGATCAATATGCTCAATTTAAATAATTATAAAACTTTGATCCTTGACCTTGGAGGGGTGATTATTGATATTTACCCTCAAAGAGTTGTAGGTGAATTACACAAAATAGCTCAAGGCTCCTTATCTAGTGACGAGATATTTGCTCTTATAAAATCTAAAAAACTTATCGAAAGGCATGAAGTAGGTGCCCTTACTGATGACGCATTTTTACACGAATTGTCAGCTATTGTAAATTGCTCAGATTATGGGGCGATACGGAGTGCTTGGTGTATGATGTTGGGGGATATCCCTACTGAACGTATCAAGACCATTGAAAAGCTCAAAAAAACACATCAGGTGTTTCTGTTAAGCAATACGAATGGGTTGCATTTCAATGATATAGAAAAGTACTTAAAGGAAATCTATAACATGTCTCTATACACATTATTTGATAAAGTGTTTTTATCCCACGAAATGGGTTTCAGAAAACCTAATATCGAAATTTATGAGGACGTACTTCTTAAGTCAGAAGTTGTTCCCGAAAGTACAGTTTTTGTTGATGATGTTTTTGAAAATGCAAAAGGTGCTGAATTGGTAGGTATACATGGTTATCATTTAGACTTAAATAAATATAAATTAGATCAAATATTTAAATATGAGTAATTTTTTTAGCAGTTCCTTGGGGCGTTTGAGGCTTGTCGGTATTTTAGAAGGTATATCGTATATCGTTTTATTAGTTTGTACCACAATCAAATATACGATGAATAGACCTGAATTTACTAAAGTACCCGGGATGATCCATGGAGCACTTTTTATACTTTTTGTATTGGTTTTGATAGATGCGCATATAACTTACAGGTGGTCATGGCAGAAGTCTGCAATTGCCTTTTTAGCGTCTTTGGTGCCATTTGGCAATTTTTGGGCAGATATAAAGCTGTTTAGAGATTAGTTTTTGCTGCAATAGGTTAGCAAGTCGATGGTAACCTCGTAGGTTGCTTTCTAAATTACAAATGTAAATAGAGAGGGTGTACTATTATCGACAGCCCTCTTTATAAATAATCATTCGTAATATTTATGATTTGTATTTTCATTCTTATTCACAAGAACTAATTCCCTGTCTTGCACATCAAAGTTTTCGATCATCATTTTTATTCTTCCAATACTTTTTGAGTTGCAAGCAATGCCTTCTGCTCTTATAGTGTGGTATTTTTGATCAATTGAACCGTCGTAAAACACTTCAAGTTTAACATCATCGCCTGCAAAAGCTAAATTGTCTGCGGCAATTTCATATTGCCTAACAATCGTTTTGGTGTTTGGATTTGCAAGTATATGGGCCGTGAGTCTACTAGCCATATCAAATAGATTATAAGCTAATATGGCTACCGGAAGTGCAGGGTACTGGGGAAAGTGGCCTGCGCAATAATATTCAGGAATCTTGCCCATATCGGCTCTCATTTGTGTTGCAGAAAATTCCTCTCTTACGAATGGATGTTTAATTTCGTAAGGGTTTTTGAGTTTAAAGTCAGGGTTGCTAATGTAGTGCTCTTTGTATAAGCGCTCAAATGTTGTATCCAGAATTACATGATAAAACACTCTTAGCCTAATTATTGTATCACCATTTGCATCTAAGAGTTCTGTAACAGCCTCAGCTTTTCTTTTGTCAACACTAATGCAAGTTGCCTTTCCCGTGAGAGGAAGTGTTGAAACGATGTTTGAATGTGTTTCAACTCGTTCGTAAATACCTTTATAGGCAAGATAATAATGTTTTTTTTGTACTGGGTTTTTTAGGGCACAACTGCAAACACCAAGAATGGCGAGATGCCTACTTGATTCTGCTGCTGATATTGGGCCTGCTTCATGACCTAGAGGCTGCTGTACGGGTACATTTGCAAAGACAATATTGTTTTCGAGTAAGATTTCATCAAATGCGAAGTACGGTTGAGTAATATCAATAAGTGACAACATTTCTGTTGGAGTGATAGTTTTTGTCATAAGAATTGAAATTTAAATAGTCTTAATTTTTTAGTTTACTTTAATATCTGCTGGTAGTTTCAATAAGTATAAATATTGAAATTTATATGATAAAGCTACGTTATTATCTGATTGCTAGTGAAACGGACAAGTATAATTGACCTGATATCTTTCTAAGTGGTAAGTATTTCATTCTAATTGGAAATGTTTTCAGGTTGGATACTCGCCTTCATTTATTTTATTTGGCTATTATTGGATGATCCCGCACAATTAATTCAATAAGCGTGCATCCAGACTCGTTTTTTGCAAAATTACTTTTAAGTATCTATCCAGATTGGCTCCAATTGGGGATGTCAGCAAATCTTCTCAATTCCATCAGGGAAACGTGAGATAAACAAGTAACTCGAAGTCCTGCAGAGATCTCCGAAACATCCGCAAAATCTCCGATGGGCTCGCAT
>CAMFLX010000338.1 GCA_945957555.1 uncultured Cytophagales bacterium | reverse complement strand
CCAACCACTCATCGTATGGCAACGCAGTATGTCTACAATAACTTAGGCCAAATGCAGGGGCAAAGTATACCTGACGGTGGTCTTACTGAGTATTTTTATGACAAGTTAGGCAGGGTGAGGTTTAGTCAGACTCCAGTGCAGAGGGCTGGCAATAAGTTTAGTTACATTAAATACGACGATTTGTCACGTACCATTGAGGCTGGAGAATCTAGTCAATATTCAATTTATGCTTTATCGGTGATGGCCAGTCGTACAGAGGTTGGAGAAACCTCCTTTCCTACCACAAACAAGACGGAGTATACGGTTACGGTATATGATAAGGCAATGAATACGGTACTAGATATCTGTGGTAAGCAACGTAACATTCAAAATAGGGTAAGTTATACCTACAGGGCAGATAATCAAGGACGCAGAGTAATCACTTATTTCAGCTATGACGTTCACGGCAATGCCGAATGGATTGTACAAGACATACCTGGTTTTTCGCAATATATGATCTCTTATGAGTATGACCTCATCAGTAATAAGGTCACCAAGGTGATCTTTAATAAGGGACGTATTGATGCATTCTATCATAAATATGAATATGATGCAGACAATAGGATCGTGGCGGTATACACAAGTAGGGATGGAGAGCTCTGGGACAAGGATGCAACTTATGACTATTTCAAGCATGGTCCTCTTAAACGCACCGTTTTAGGAGAAGATCAAGTCCAAGGTCTTGATTATACCTATACAATTCATGGTTGGCTCAAAGCCATCAATGGTCACAATCCTGGGGCCAATAATGATCCTTCTTTGGATGGAGCTGTTGAAAGTGCGACTAGCTCTGCAAGTAAAGTCGCTCTTGATGAGTGGGCTATGATGTTGCAGTATTATACTGGCGATTTCAAAAGGACAAACTCTTCGTTTACAGAAAACTTGTTGCCTAGCACAGGTACTACAGCCAAAGACTTGTACAATGGAAATATGTCGGCATGGCACTCTCGTGTGCCTGAAGAATACAGGAGGATTAAAGCTGCCAATACTACAGAAGCGGCATCATTGCCTGTGTTCTCAGGCTTGCAGTATACCTATAGTCAAGCATATACTTATGATGAACTGAATAGGATAGTGGCCTCAGAAGCCTTTAAATATACATCTAGAGGTGATGTGGTGCCTGCTGGCGGTTCTCCTTTTGCTGCGGTTGAAGATTACAAAACTTCTTATACTTATGATGCCAATGGAAATATGGTCACACTGAACAGAAACGGTTTTATAAGGGCTGATAATAAAGGCAAAGAAATGGATAAACTTACATATCTATACGACAACTCCGGTGTGAATGGCAAACCTGTACATAATAAGCTGAGAGGGGTAAGCGATGTAGCCGTAATAGATGTTTTGAGAGGGGCAGATATCAAAAACCAAGATTTGACAAGTGATAACTATACCTATGATCTTAATGGTAACCTTATTGCTGATAAACAGGGCTTGGTCACTATGGTATGGAACGCCGCTGGAAAGCTGGCAGAGGTACACCCAACCGTACAAGGAAAACCCCATATCTATTACGTCTACGATGCTCATGGTAACCGTGTCGCAAAAGAAACGGTAATGCCTAGTACGGGGCCCTACTATAATAGTAGCACGACCGCATACGTACGTGATTTAGAGGGTAATACCATGGCAGTGTATGAAAAATCAAGTTCGGGCGCTTATGCTACACTTAACCATACCGTCTATCAGAAAGAAGTACATCTGTATGGTACCTCTAGGCTTGGTATATACATGCCAAACAAGCAAGTGGCTGCTTTTAGCTCTCATGGTGATACTTATAAACAGTACCTGTACGACGATGTACAGAAAAGGACTGAAAGCAATGTGGTGAAATGGCTGCAGCATGTAGACAAACAACAATTGGTGAGTTCTGTAAATAAAAACTATAGATACCTTACCTATGCCTCACAGTCCTATAATACGGCTTTGTCAGAATATCTAGATGATAATAAAACCATCAGTAATATTCCTGCAAGGGTAGGACGTAATATTTTCCAAGCAGAGGATAAGGCTGGCAATGTATTGTTCTCAGGTTTTGTAGCCAAATCGTATATGGGCAAGGCTAACGTATGTATCATGCTAAAGGCAGACAATAGCTTAATGCCAGGTTCTTTTGGGCTCAATATGGATCCCGATGCCAAGTCGGTGCTCGTACAAATTCCAAATTCTGCAGACTATATGCTCATTTCAAGAGGTACGGACAAAAAGCTTTACTATCATACCATCAATTTGACTACTGGTTTGACTGCTAAAAATGTTGAATTGGTTGCTGGTTCGGGAGCCAATTATGCACCGACTTTGGCGGTGATTGAAGATTTTGCTCAAAGCAAGGTAGTGTTGTATACCTCAAGGTACGATGCCTCTGCAAAAACACAAACCTTGATGTCGATAATCGTGACTAAACCTTCCACAGCTATTGTATCGCAAGCATTAGACTTGTATAGTATCAGTGCAGGCGCGGCCGATGCGGAAATCGATATTTCTCCTGTGAGCCAAAAGCTAACGATGGTGACTTTCGATAACAATAGACAAGGCTTCTTGGAGTACAGAACCACTACTGAAAGTACTTTTAAAATTGGCTTTGACTACAAAATTTCTGACCTAGATCCGAGTCCATCACTAGGCACGCTAAACTTCGTACTGCCACGTAGTTATCAATTGGAATATGACGGTGTTTATGAAAAGTTTGCAGAGTCATACACCTGGATCACCAAGGCAGATCAGGCGACAGTGGCACAGGGTGCATATTTGCCAATGCTCAGGAGACCTGACAAAATGATATCGACGTTCTATGGGGACATCGCCTTGCCATTGAAGCCCACAGTACTTGACTTGCACATCTATGGTTATTTCTATCCAAGAGACAACAGTGCTACGGCAAGTACAGTAGTGCAAATTGCCAGTTCTAAAATCGTACCTTATTACCACGTACAAAACATTCGCAAATATGCTAATGTTGTAGTGGACCCGACCTTTAGTAGATGGGTTGGTGCAAAAAATTATGAGTTGACAGATCATTTAGGCAACGTAAGTGTAGTGGTCAGTGATTTGGTGCGTGAGGATTTGTTGACTAAGCTGCAATTTTTAGGTAATGGGACAATACCGGCCTATGTAGGTTCTGGAGACTATGTAGTGTCTAGCAATGAGATTGAGATCAATGCAAACGAATATGATAATATCAGTACAATGAAGCTAACGTTAGGTGGTGTTAGCCCTGGGGTTCCGTATAGGATTACATTTGTTGGTACTGCCTTTAAAAGCCCAATCAATACTTCGAGTCCAATTTCAAGACTTAGAATATTTTCGGGTACTTCTGCTGGAAATACGTATGATTTTGATGGTACAAATACCTTTACATTCATGAATAACGGAAGTACTTCTGCTACATTGTATGCGGAATTTACCGCCTCTGATGGTTTGGTGGGTATTGTATTATCCGATATTAAGGTCGAAGAGGTTCGTGGATTAAAGGCACAGGTATTGGCCTATACCAATTACTATCCATTTGGTATGGCCATGGTTGGAAGAGAATATGCTAGCATAAACTATAGGTATGGATATAATGGCCAAGAGAAGGGCACAGAAATAGAAGGTAGCCATACCACTGCCGAATATTGGGAATATGACAGCAGGATTGCCAGAAGGTGGAACGTCGAGCCTAAGATAAGAGAGTATCCGTTCTTGAGTTCTTATGCGTGTTTTGCTAATAACCCAATTCTCTGTTCAGACAAAAACGGGGCGGATCCAATAGTTGAAGGTCTTTTTGCCTTCTTCTTGGAAGCAGGTATGGATTTCTTGGATCATTTGGTCTTGGGTGGTAAAACTGATGAAGGTGTGAATACTTTTATGAACCCTAAGGCTTCATTCGGTGAAATAAATTGGGCTGGGGCTGGTTATGAAGCCGTGAAAACGGGTGTTTTTGCAATAATTCCTGGATGTGGTATCTTTAAAAAGATTGAAAAAATAAAGAAATCTAAAATAGGTAATTTTGCTTTGACATTTATTCAGAATCTAGCAGAAGATGTGGGGAAGAATGCAATGGGCGGCGATTACAATGGTGCCGATGGTAAATTTGATTTAAAGGTTTTCGTAGGTAAAATGAGTAGCTCTGAGGGGATGGCACTTGTCATGAAAAATCTCGTAGGTACATTGGTTGAAATGGGTATGGGAGATAAGGCAGATGAGCTCATGGAGAAATACAAAAAGATTGATAAGGAGCAGTCCAAAAAGATTTTAAAATACATTGAGAAAATCAAGGGTGGACATAAGGGTGCGGCGAAGAAAGCAAAAGCGCAAGCAGATAAGTTAGGCAAGAAAAGCCAAAAAGTATTTGTGGAATACGCAAAAACCAAAACAGTTGATGAAGGTACGAAGAAGGTAGGAGAAGCTGCTGGAGCGAAATCGGTTGAGATTGGTGAAAAAGTAGTAACGCATTAGTTCTTTTGAATCTTAGATAATTCCCTCCTCCATGGCCTGTGACTCACCATAGCCGTCAACCTAAGATAAGTTACTGGAAG
>CAMFLX010000337.1 GCA_945957555.1 uncultured Cytophagales bacterium | reverse complement strand
GAGACAGGTATTGTTGTATGGCAATTCCCAACTTTTCTTCGAGCTCAGTTATTGACATAGCTCCCTGAATATGTTGCATCACAAATTTGTATTCAAGTCCGTAATAGATGAGCGTTTCAGGGGCTACACCCTTTTGAAGTAGTTCTTGTACCTCCTCTATGAGCCCAGTTTTTAATCTTTTGTGAAGCCTTATTAAGATGTTTTCACGGCGGGTTTCTAGTGGAGGATCAATACCGATGATTAAAGGTTTTAATGCAGGAAATATGCTTTCTTCTAATGCTTGTGATTGTGTATATTCGGCAATTTCAATAGCCCTTATTGTTCTTTTGCGTGTACTTAGATCTGTGTTTTCTGGGAATAGATAGGTTTGTGCGAGTTCTTGTAGAGCCTCATCACTCAAATCATTTAGTTTTGCCCTGAAATCTGGGTTTTCAGGTACTTGCATTCTGTTATAATTGCTCAATACGGCATCTATGTATAAACCTGTTCCTCCACATAAGATTACTCGTTTGCCTTTAGTTTTGATAACTTCATAAGCTTTCCAGAAGTCTCTTTGGAAGTCGGCGAGGTTATATTTCTCACCAGCGTCCATAATGTTGATGAGGTGGTAAGGGACGTTTTGATATTCTTCCAAATCTTTTCCGGTACCTATGTCCATGCCTCTATACACTTGCCTGCTATCTGCACTGATGATTTCGGCGTCCAATACTTGTGCCAAGTCTACTGCCAAAGCTGTCTTGCCTGAAGCTGTGGGCCCTAAAATCACTATGAGATCGTATCCTTGCAAATTGTTATTGATTAAATGGATGCACAAAAGTATTGCGCTTCTTGCATTATTCCCAAAACTTGTTGTTAATGGGATAAAATTCCCATTTTGGGAAATTGTTTATTATTTAATATATTATGATTCAGTTAGTTGTGTTTTGGTACGAAAGTGGGATATGTGATAGCAGAAAACATTATTTGTATGATACGAATTTTGACCAAAGTGATACTGTGTTTGATCTTTGCGGCTGTTTTCAGCAAAAGTTTAGCCATAGGTACGCCTTGCAGGAAGGCATTCTATGAAATTCTGATATTTGGAAAATAAACTAGTAAAGAACAAAAAACTTAGAAGCGCTTTTTCGGAAAAATAATTGGGAAAAGGAGGCGCAATATTACTCTTTTTCTCCTCAAGGGTCTTGCAGAGGTAAGACCCTTATCCATTTTATTCTAGTTAAATACAAATAATAGAGGCTGTTGCGCTCAAGAGATTTACAGGTGTAATTTGATTTTAAATTATTTATATTTGGGCTTACTCAAAGGGTGTCTCGGTAGATTATTTAATCTGCACAGACTTGTATAAAACAAAGAAGATGAAAAGAACCATTCGGATTAAATATCATTTGCCATATACACAAGAACAGGTCTGGAGAGCGCTTACGGAGTCTAGATTGCTTGGTAAATGGTTCATGGAAAACGATTTTAAGGCAGAAGTTGGGCATGAATTTACTTTTAGGATGCCTCCTCAAAAGGGATGGGACGGTATTACGTATTGTAAAGTAATGGAGCTAGATGAGCTGAATTCTATCACCTATAGTTATCAGGGCAAGGCAAATGGAGAAAAGACGCTTGCTTGTGCAGGGATTCATTCTGAAATGGCAGATAAAGCCGCTAAAGGAATTTTTACAGAACTCAATACGGTCTTAAACTTTAAACTTAGTGCTTCATGTGGGGGGACAGCTTTGGAAATGCAGCATTCTGGTTTTGAGGGTTTAAAACTGGTTCTGGTAAGCTTTGTGATGGGTATGGGTTGGAAAAAACAATTACAGAAGAAACTGCCCAAAGTTTTGTCTCTCATCGCAGACGAAGAAACTCGTCATGCCTCAAGTCGGTATTAATATGTTTATAATTAATTAGTTAGGTTTTAAGTCTATTTCTTATTATCTATAAATAAGTACCACTTGGTTTAATTATCCTTAAGTCTATTTGAAAACAACAAAACTGTAATTATATTGCGTTAATGGATTTTTAATTTTTCACGAATAAAATGATAACAACCAGATAACCGATACTATGCAAAGACAAAGATTTATGATTCACAATGCGGTAAAATTATATTGCTAAAATTTTGGCATATAAACAATGGGTGAATTGAATACAAGTACATAATTTAAAGCGATCATATCTCCCAGCGATCGAAGATCTAGGGTTGTATTTTGCATATTTTGATCTTTTTGTAACGGATTCATAGCGGCATGACCCACAATATATTAACAAGTAACGATGCAGAATTGCTTCAACAAGGACTATTGGATCTTGCGAGAGACAACTCCGTGGGCCAGTCCTGTTTTGAGTATATGGTTGCCACCTTGGCTAAGCTTGTCAATGTAAAATATAGTCTTATTGGAAGACTAAAAGCCGACAATCCGTACCAAATAGAAACAATGGCCGTATATGTTGCTGGTCAGATAGTTGAGAATATTAGTTACAGCCTGATTGACACACCTTGTGCTCGGGTAATAGTAGATAATAAGATCTGCTTTTATGAATCAGGTTTGGCAGCACTATTTCCTCAAAATCCCGCCTTGACTCAAATGGGAATTGAAAGCTATGTCGGTATTCCCATTCGTAACTCAAAGGGCAATGCATTAGGTATTATTGTATTAGAAGATGAGAAACCCTTGTTCGACAGTCCAGAGAAGCGTATTCTATTGGAGGCGTTTGCAACACGTGCCAGCACCGAGATGGAGCATGTACAAACCGAACTACAACTGCGTGAGCTCAATACGTCGTTAGAAAATGACATTATATTGCGAAAACAAGCTGAAGAGGAGCGTGATCAGTTTCTGAGATTATCCATAGATATGATAGGTATAGCCAGCAAAAATGGATATTTTAAAAAAATAAACCCCGCGTTTAAAAAAATATTGGGCTATAGCTACGAAGAATTTATTTCTAGACCTTTTATTGATTTTGTACATCCAGATGATGTGGCGGCTACCCTTGATGCCATGAAATCTTTAGAAGAAAATAAACCTATGTATTCTTTCGAGAATAGGTATAGGTGCAAGGATGGTAGTTTTAAGTGGTTAGAATGGAATACAACAACTTCAGGGGAGGATTTGTACTGTATAGCAAGAGATATCACTGAACACAAAAAAAATGAAGAACTGATCAAAAGCAGTGAGGAGAAATACCGTAGGATTTTTGAGACCATGGCCGATGCCTACTTGTTGGCGAATATCGAAGGAGTGGTGCAGTCGGTAAATCCTGCCATGGTAAAGCTACTTGGATATGATACAGCAGAAGAAATGATCGGCTTGATCACCAGTAAAGATCTTTATGCAAATAATCAAGATCGGGCTAAAGCGATATCTTTGCTCAAGGAACAAGGACGTCTCAAGAACTATTTTCTTTGCTTTAAAAGTAAAAATGGGGAACTCGTATATACAGAATGTAACATTCATTTTTTGTATAATGAAAACGGCCTTCCTGTGGCCGTAGAAGGTACTATTAGAGATATCACAGAACGAAGAAAAGCGGAGGAAGAGCTGTTGCACATACAAAGACAGCTTAAGGAAACAAATCAAGTGGCTAGGGTCGGAGGTTGGGAGGTTGACTTGGTGAGAGATGAGGTTCATTGGACGGCAGTTACTAAAGAGATTCATGAGGTGCCACAAGATTACATCCCCACGAGATCTGAGATTATTAATTTTTACCTAGAAGGGGAGAATCGGGATAAGATTATTCATTCTGTTGCTGAATCCATCAAGAATAGAAAGTCTTGGGACATGGAGCTTAAAATCATTACTGCAAAAGGCAATGAGCGTTGGGTAAGGGCTAAAGGGAGTTCTGAGTTTGTAGGCGACATTTGTGTGAGGATCTTTGGTATTTTTCAAGATATTCATGAGCAAAAGCTGATAAAAGATGAGCTTAAGAAGGAAAAGGAAAAGGCAGAGCAATATCTAATGGTTGCTGAAGCCATATTGGTTGCCTTTGATACAGAGGCTAAAATATCCTTAATTAATAGAAAAGGTACCCAGATTTTGGGCTATGAAGAACAAGAACTTATAGGCAAAGATTGGTTTAAAATTTGTTTGGCACCGGAAGATTATGAAGAGGTTTCAACAGTATTCCGTAGGTTAATGGCCGGGGAGGTTCAACCTTTTGAGTATTACGAAAATCACATCATTACCAAAACAGGTAAAAAACGCTATATTGCTTGGCACAACTCTGTGACTAAGGATGAGGAAGGTAATATTACAGGGACTTTTAGCTTTGGAGAAGATATAACGGAACGTAAACTAGCGGAACTTCAAATAGAATTACAGAATAGAGAGCTTCAAAAGACTAATTCGGAGTTGGATCGATTTGTATACAGTGCTTCACACGAGCTCAGGGCTCCATTGGCATCACTTTTGGGGCTGATCAATATCGCAAAGTATGATGAAAGGGATTATAGCAAGCTCATTCTGTTTGATCGGATGCAGAAATCGATTCAGGGCTTGGATCATTTTATCACCGACATTATCCATTATTCAAGAAACTCAAGATCTGTCTCTTATACACATCTGACGCTGCCGACGATCGCATAAGTGTAG
>CAMFLX010000336.1 GCA_945957555.1 uncultured Cytophagales bacterium | reverse complement strand
TGCAACGCCCACAAACATCAAGCGTGGCGGTACCGTTCACTACCCCATTACAGTCAGTGCTGGGATCGCAGGTAGTGAATTCACCTACCAAACAACCAGCGTATTCTTCCAAATTAGTATATCCATCACCATCTCTATCTGCATTTTGGTCTGCTACGGTAGTGCTCAAACCATGTGCTTTTTCCCAGGCATCAGGCATGCCGTCGTTATCTGTATCGGTGGGTGGTGTAGTGCTCGCGTAGATGGGATAACCGCCCACCTGACTTTCATTGTCAATGATACCTGTATTAGCGCCATATACCCCTCCTACGCTTGAGGTACCAGAGATCACCCCGTTTACCGCACGAAGATCTACAGCATCTCTTTTGAGACTAGCCCCCGCCGAGGCCAGTACTTTGGTGTAGGCATCAGCTGCTGTTTGTGTGCTGATACCCGCCGAGGCTAGGGCTGTACTGAGTTTTAGTTCGCTCAAAGCAATGGTGGCATCATCAGGCTGTACGCCCGTACTCCAGTTGTTGGAAGTGACCGCAGTGTTGCCATACATATAGTTGCCAGATATAAACCATTTACTGATCGGATTGCCGTTTGCTTTAGCATCAGAGGGGTTAATGAGTCTGTATTTAACAGCCCCTGTACCTGTGGCTGGTCCTGGCTTATAATAATTGTTCACCATATTATGGTTACCTGCCTCACCTCCATAACTACTGTTGTAGCCCCAGTTGTAAATGACATTGTTTCTAAAATCAACAATCTCTGTGGAAGCGGTACTTAAATGGTAGCGTGCGCCACAAAAACGAGGCATCCTACTGGTATGATTTGCCATTAAGTTATGGTGAAAGGTAGCTCCCATCCCACCCCAGATGGCTCCAAAACCGTGGTTTCCTTTTGGATGGGTAGAGGAGTACAAGCTTTCTGTGATGAGACAATACTGCATGGTAAAATTGGTATTGTCATAAAAACTGGCCTGTTCATCGTTGCCCCAAGAATATGAATTATGATCGAGAATGATGTTGCTGTTGTTTCTACCCCATGAGGCATCGTACTCGCCTGTTTGATAACTACCGGGCCTGAATCGCATGTAGCGAATGATGATATTGCTGGCGGATAATTGTACCGTATAGTTTGCGATACAGATCCCATCGCCTGGGGCTGTTTGCCCAAATACGGAGACATCTCCATTGGATATGTTGATGTCTGATTGAAGTCTGATGATACCCGATACTTTAAAAACGATAATTCTTTTGCCACTGGCTTGCAAAGCTTCCCTCAGTGATCCAGCTCCAGCATCGTTCAAATTGCTGACGATGTACAATTTGCCACCACGGCCGCCTGTGGTGTATCTCCCATAGCCTTCTGCAGTAGGGAATGCAAGTTGTTGTGCTTGTAGGTTGCCTACAAGTAGTATCAACCCTATGAATTTACACACTTTTAATAATAGATGTTTGTATGTTGTACTTTTCATAATCACATTTTTATATTCTGTACTTTTTAAAATATTCAACTTTGAACAGGTCAAAAACCTAGCTCCAAACAGTTCATATCCTGCCCGTTATTAAAGACCAAGGTCTTATCCAATTTATTGATTTTGAAAATGTTTACCACATTTTTCTGTCTGGGTGCATAGGCAAAGAGTAGGGTATTCTTAATGGCCATTTTTGAGATATGCGCTATATCGAATCTTCCTGTTACTACACCATCTAAAATGATTAAGGGTTCCACATTAGTATGGTTTACACAATGTTTTCTTTATGATTCTCATCCTTTTTTATCCTTTAGATATCAATAAGTTTTACTCTTTTATCAGTTTCTGCATCAGCACTTCAGCCCCCCTAACGATTCTCAACAAATAGATTCCTTTGGACAAATCGGCTCCTAGGGAAGCTTGACACACTACTTTTCCTGACTTTATCAAAAGTCCTTGTACGTCTAACAGTTCGTAATGAAGTACATCTTCAGTGGTCATCATGATTTCCTCCTTAAAGGGGTTTGGATACACTTTCACTGCATTCATTTCCGGATCATTGTCTAGCGATGTCACGATACAGGCACCTTTGCTCAAGCCTACACTTACATAACCAATCTGATCTATATTGGCCAAACCCTCCGCAGTGGTAGAGCTGATCTTGATTTCATTGATGCCCTTGAGAAAGGACATGGATAGGTCAACCGTACTCCAAGTGGTAAAGTCTGCAGTGACAGGGAAGCTCAAGTTATTGGGCAAAATAGAACCATTCAAACTGACTTGAGCAGGTCGATCGTTTGCTCCTCCATTGGCGTATCGGAAGCTTAGGATTGCGGTGCCTGCATTGCTGGCCAATACGTTAAATGTGATGGCAGTACCCACGGCATTGTCCACGTTGATATAGGAAGTTCCTTTGTAACCCATGTTTTTGGTCTCCAATACCCCATTATAAGAACAGGCGTCTGTTTCCATTTCACCTACGGATGTGCAGGAAGTTTTACCCGTAGTTCCTCCTACACAGCGACCACAAACATCCATGGTTCCGTTTGCACAGGGGTTGTTTAAGTTCAAACTAGTCAAAGGTATTCGGGTGTATTCCACATCTTCCTTATTGGTGGAATAGGCTACGTACAAATAGCCTTGGTATACCGTAGACTTGGGGTAGCTATATCCTAAGGTTTTAGCCGTGCCAGTATACTGTTGTGTTTGTAGCTCTGTTCCGCCTTGGCGAAGCAGAAAGGCCTTATCGAAGACTTTACCGTCTTTACTCAAAGTGATGGCTAGTGGGATTCGCGTTTTATTATTGACTGGATTATTGACCATGTAAACGGTACCGTCAGGCAAGTTGCCAGCGCTTTGTTTAGCACGAGAGTCGGGCATATCTGTTAGCTCTGCAGTACTCCATGTTTGTCCTTGGTTGGTACTGCTAGAAGCCAACTTGTAAAATGTACTGTTTTGGTCGCGGAAGATCATAACTACAGTACCATCATTTTGTATAAAAGTGCTGGGCTCCAGCTCTCTTGAGACATCTGATGTGACCGATAAATTACTGAAGGTTGCACGCACCCAGCCTTTTGTCCCCGATGGATCATCGGTATAGATTGGAGAAGCTATCAAGCCTGTTTGAAAGTGCGCTGCATTTACGATCCGTCCATTAGACAAAACATGCGGGTCTTGCTCAAAGATAGCCTTCATGACCGTCCCGTCTTTCATCAAAACTGACTTCTGTGCGGTCCAATTGATCCCATCCGCACTTTTTCGATATTGGGCATAACCTCCTCTTGGTGAAACAGCAGCTGGCCACACATTGATATAGGCCACTAGGGAATCTCCGACTACCAACCAGCCTCCTGTATTGCAGTAGCCGTCACTGGGACTTGGTGACAATACCATGGGAGCGGTCCATGTTTTGCCATCTTGACTGCGACTATAGGCTACCCAGGTATCATCAGAGTCTTCATTGGTTGCAGAACTTTGCCATTGGCAGTACAGATAACCTTTAAAACCCACCATGACTACGGCATTGCTGTAATGATCTGTGGTACTAGTAGGCTTAAAAATAGTTACCGTTTCCGTACCTGTGGCTTTGGTTAAACCTAAATGATCTGTTTTGCTTTGGTCAAAGAGGCCCGACTTTACCGTAAAAGGTTGGGCACAGACCTGCTGTGTAGATAAACCCAGCATAAACACCAGAAACAGTATCCTTCTTTTTAGTAAACCTAGACCCATATTTTTAATTTATAGTCCATTCTTCCCCCTTTCCTCTATTATACTCTTAAGCAATTTTATTGAGGATTATAGAAGGTAGACACGGCTCAACTTCAGAAGTAACGAAGGGGAGATAGATTTTTTATAATATTTACTAACTATGTTGGCTTTACTAATGGTGAGGTTTGGCTTGGCAAATCAAAACTGTTTGGGTTTCTGCTTTTGGGCAGCGAGCTGAGCTACCTCGTTGACTCGATTTTGTCTGGTCTCTGGTCGTTTGGCAAGCAAAAGCCATTGTAATATACTTTTTCTGGAAGACTTGCTAAGGCTCAAGAAAAAGTCGTGAGCACCTGGCCTACTCTTGAGAGCTTGTGCTAAATCTTCTGGCATTTCTAGTGTTTCCGCACGGTCCAAAATCGCCCATGAACCATTTTGTTGGGCAATTTCAATACTACGATAACCCGCCTTGGTCATGAGTCCCGCAGCTATCAATACTTGCACCTTATCTTTATTGATCTTTGACCAAACACTATTTGGTTTCCGTTTGCTGAAAAACTGCATAAAGGTTTCATGATCCAGCGTTTTTTTGACACTATCGATCCATCCAAAACAAAGCGCTTCGTCAACGGCTTCACCCCAAGAAATCGTGGGTTTACTGGTTTTCTTTTTATAGTAAACAAGCCAAACTGAAGAATTAGCTTCGTGATTTTGCTCTAGCCATTGCCTCCACTCTTGTCGACTTGCAGGACAAAACATTTCTATTTCCTTCTCTGTCTTTATGTGAATGTCCATTATTTGAGTTTCTTACCCTATTCGAATAGTTTGTATAACTACGCCTCATGATTGTTCCTTTACGGTGAGGCTCATTTCATAACTACTAAAATAACACTTACCATTGAAATACCTACTAAATGTATTTACAAATCTAAACAGGGCCAATGAC
>CAMFLX010000335.1 GCA_945957555.1 uncultured Cytophagales bacterium | reverse complement strand
GGTGCTGATGTGTATAAAACCAGACCTACTGATCATTATCTAGAAGGCTTTAATATCAGTCAGTTGGATGTTCAATCTTCTGACTATCTGATGTCTCATCAAGTAACGCTTTGGGAAAAATCGCATTTGCTTCGATTATTGAGTAAAGGGGAGCATCCTTGGAGAAATGAACGCAAAGGCACTCAGAAGCTTCGTAAAATGAAACTAGAGATACATCATTGTGATTATTTTGCAGAGAATGGCTATCCTGAAATTAATCAAAACATTAAACCTGTTTCGAGAAGCGCCTATGATACAGTATCAGTCAATAGTATTTTGAATAAAAATGTTTTAAAGTTTGTTCATGAACTCCAAATGGATCATGGAGATTTTAAGCAATATGCAAGCCGATTGTTGTATCATTATACCCAACAGCTCACGCACGATGGCAAAGCCAAGCCAAGGAAAAAGGATATGTTTAAGGTGATCAAGGAATCATTTTGTGCCCTATGTCAATATTTAAAATCTTTTCAAATAACTAGCGCCAAAGTATCTAAAGGATGGCGTTTAGATTTGAGGCTTTGGCGATGAGTTTATTTGAGGATGTGCTAATTGGGTGATTAAAGGATTGTATGATTAGACTATTTTGTTAATTAATGAATAGCTGGTCAGCTATTCAAGGCTTTTTGCCAATTATCCCATTCTTTTACAACCATTTTTTTGTAAGCTTCTTTAAAATCCTTGCTGTTAAATCGTAGGGCATTGGTTCTGCAAGACTCTGTTGAAATTACTGTGGTGTTTTTCTCAAAATCTTGAATGGCTTCACTGAGATCTTCAGTACTTAACCGATCGAAAAGTATACCTGTAGGGTTTGTTTTATTGCGCTTAGCACAGATAACAATTTCGCTAGCGCCTCCTTTTTGATAAGCGATGACAGGTGTGCCACAGGCCTGCGCCTCCGCCATGATCATACCGAAGTCTTCAGTGGCGGCAAAAATAAAAGCTTTGGCTTGCTGTAGTAATGTAACGAGCTTGTCGTCAGATACACGTCCCAAGAAATGGATATTGGGGCCTGCGATCTTTTTGAGATATTTTTCTTGTGGACCAGTACCAAACAACAATAGTGTTTTGTGGGGTAGTTTGGTGAATGTTTCTACAATGAGGTCTAGTTTCTTGAAGGGATTCATGAAAGATCCTGCAAGATAATAAGTTTCTTTAGGCGCATCGATGGGGACAAAGCGATCTGTGTCTATACCTGGATAGAGGAGCTCTGAACCACGTCTGTAACATTTGAGAATACGTTTTTGGATGAACCTAGAGTTGGCGATCATAAGGTCAACACCATTTGAGGAGCGAGCGTCCCAATTTCTAATTGAAAGGAACATAAGGGCTGCGAGGATTCTTTTGAGGCCTTTTTCGAACGAAAAGTTTCTGAAATAATCAAACTGTAGGTCCCAGGCAAATCGGGCAGGGGAGTGTACGTATGAGATATGGAGTTGATGTGGATGCACGATCACCCCTTTTGCAAAGCAGTGTGAGCTGGAAAGTACAAGGTCATACGCACTTAGGTCTAGTTGTTCAATAGCCAAGGGCATCAAGGGACTGTAATACCAGTAGAGTTTCGTTGCAAGAGGTAGTTTTTGAATAAAGGTGCTTTGAATGCGATCGGGGAATTTGATTCGGATTTGTTCTGGTAATCTCTCAACTATGCAATATAAATCTGCTTGAGGAAAACAGTCCAAAAGTTGTAGGAGTACGTTTTCTGCACCACCAAATGTAACGAGCCAGTCGTGCACAATTGCAATTTTGGGTTGATTCAAAAGTTCTTGAGATGTGGTTTCGTTTTTCAATTTATACGCCAGTTTTTTTGATAACAACGATTAGTGTCTTACAGAGTATGTAGAAATCTAAAGCAATACCTTTATGTTTGATATACAGTTTGTCATAACGATGCATTTGTTTAATGCTGGTGCTACTTCTTAGGCCTATTTGCCATAGGCCGCTGAGACCTGGCTTTACAGAATTCCTAAGGGCTCTTGCTTCAGGTTCGAGCGTATGGGCTAGGTAAAGTTCTAAAGGTCTGGGGCCTATAAATGCCATGTCGCCCTTGAAGATGTTCCAGAGTTGTGGGAGTTCGTCGAAGCTAAGTTGACGTAGGAGTTTTCCTATCTGACCTGTGATCCTAGGGTCGTTTTTCAAGCAAGCAAACGTTGCCCATTCTTCGGCCAGTTCTGGGTTGTTGTCCAATAGTTGTTTTAAAACTACATCTGAGTTTATGACCATTGTTCGTAATTTCCAAATCTCAAAAGCTAGCCCATCTTTGCCTTCCCTACTTTGTTTGAAAAAGATAGGTCCTGGGTATTTGATACGGATCCATAAACCTACTGAAAGGAGTAAAGGCCAAATGCACAGCATAAGTAATAAGGCAATTCCTCTGCTAAGAAGACTGGTCATCTGATAAAATGTCTTGCGATGACAAAGGCCTCTGCAAATTCAGTTCCAATTTGGCTCCCACGTAGGCGCATTTGGTTTTCTAGGTTCATTGGAGCTCTTCCTGCAACAATTTCAGTGGTATATTGAGCCATAGCCTTTGTTTTTTGAGATACATCCCTTGCTGAAAGCTCAACAAAGCAATTGGGCGAAAAGGTCTGTACAAAACCTTGGTCTGTAGATGTTGCAATTTCAAAACAAAGCACAGTCTTGGGATTTCTAAAGGGTCTGGTAGCCAGTTCTACAGCTCTATATACCGCTTTGTGAGCTTGGTGGGTATCACCTTGCCAGTGACAAAGTACAATATCTGCCCAGTTGATGTGTTCCAGTATAAGCTCGTAGATCTTAAGAATGTGGTGGTCTGCTGTGAGATCACAAACTTGTTCACTAGTTAGGATTGCTTCTGCACCTAAATAAGTGCAAGCATTTTGGAACTGTTGAAGCAAAAGATCCCAATTGGCAAGTCCTCTAGGGTCTCCTCTTTTGATGGGAAGAATTACTTTGCAGCTAGCCCCCAAACTTGCCGCTTTGTGGAGAAAGCCACCGCACCCGATGGTTTCGTCATCGGGGTGTGCTATGATGGCTACAATACGTTTATGGGCTAAGTCCATGACATGTCAAATGTTTGGTTGATTCCAAAGAAATTGAGCGCTGTATCGATTTCGTGTGGATTTAGGCCTTTGTAATATTCAAGCGACTGCGCCAATGCCTCCTCATAGGGAGTGAGTTGTAAAGGGCCAATAACCTTTTGCAGTTCATCAGTGTTGGCTAAAAGTCTGGCACCAGGTGTTTCGCCTTTTCGCATAGGCATATGTTGTATACCTGCGGTGTTGCCAAAATATTTGTTTACAGATTCAGCAACCTCCAATATGGTCATTTCCGTACCAGATCCGCAGTCTAAGGTCTTTGGAGAATAAGGGTTCCTCATGACTTCCACCGTGATTTTTGCGGCATCCTTAGAGAAAAGCATATCTACTGTTTGTAGCCCATCGCCATATACTTGAAGAGGGAGGCCTTTTATCGCTTGTGCGGCAAAAGCTGGTAAGATCTTTCTTACCGGATAAAGTTTTTGAGAAGGTCCAAACAGATTGTAATAACTTAAGACACTGATTTGTACTGGGTAATAACGCGACATTAGGTGGGCAATACGTTCAGCGGTATGTTTGGTAATCGTGTAAGTATTGAGCCAAAGGCTAGGTTTAGATGCAAAAAGCACCCTTGGGACTTTACAAGCTATTGCCGCTTCAAAAACTTCCAGTGCTCCTAAAATATTGACTTCAATGGCTGAACGTAAAGTGCTTTCTAGTTCTGAGGTACCCAGTTTGCCTGCAAGGAGATAAATTTCATCAACGTTTTCAAAGGCTGCATACAAGGATTCTTTGTCTAGGATATCTCCTTGGATGTGTTTTACGCTACTTTTGTTCTGAGGACTTGTCTCTTCTCCTTTTGGTAGTGTATGATCGAATGAGATCACTTCATCTCCACGACTCAATAATTCATTTACGCAGGCTTTTCCTAAAAAACCAGATGCTCCTAATACGATACTTTTCATTAGTTAATATATGTTTAAATTTCAATATTAATACTTTTTGTGATATATGCGATAAATTTGGTTTTACCATTTATCGCAAAATGTACTTGCTTCGTCAATTGCAGTGCCCATCCCATAGTTAAATTGGTAACTATTGTTACGTCCTATCGCAAAAAAGGGAATATTCATATTTGCGATAGCATCATTATTTATCTTTTCAACGATTCCAAGGTCTGGTACCCTATATGCCTTTGGGATGCGTTTGGTATATAGACTTTCTATGGGTACGTTCGTTCCAATTTTATGGAAATCTTTTTTTACGATATCTAATATTTCATCATCTGTTGCTTGCCATAATGGGCAAGCGGCATCAACCCAGTATTCCATCAAAAGAATATTAAAGTCCTTATTTGGGTTTGGAAATCTAGAGAAATCTGTAATTCTAATTGCCTTAACGTCCTTTCTGTAAAGGTACAGGCATTGTTGGTGAAGAATCTGGAGTTTGGGTGTTTTGATATAGACAAGCACTAAATTCCTATAGGAATATGTGTAAAGTAGGGATTTTTGGAAAAAAGCATGATTTATAGTTGTTGGTAGTGTGGAGATAACTGCGTCGTAATTCTGT
>CAMFLX010000334.1 GCA_945957555.1 uncultured Cytophagales bacterium | reverse complement strand
GATCATACCAACTGATAATAGTAAGGAGAATCCTAAATAGTTTGAAGTCTCTTGTTGCTCCTCTTGTTCACCCGTAATCTTGATTTCATACCCCTCCTTCATTTGGAAGTTGGGTAGCTCTCTTTTGATCTCTGCCAAGATAGCGTTGGCGTTGCCCCCACTAGTTACGTTAGAGTACACGGTAACCACACGTTTGTTGTTGATCCTTGTAATCCCGCCGTAGGTGTTTTTATATTTGATTTTCGCTACTGAAGAAAGAGGTACCTGTCTGATGGCACCACCCATAGCCATGTCACGGAAGGTAATCTTTAAGTTCATGACCTCATCTATTCTGCTTCTTTGCTCGGGGGTATATCTTACCATGATGTCGTTTTCATCTTCACCGTCTCTGAATTTAGAAACTTCGTTTCCGAAAATCGCTGTACGTATCTCAAAAGCGATTTGTCTTGTAGAGAGACCTTCCCTATTGGCTCTTTCACGATCGATCTCTATGGAAAGTTCTGGCTTTTTGTCCTGCAAGTCGGATTTAAGTTTCTCGATACCATCGATCTTCAAACTGTCCACAAATCTGATAAAGTTGTTGGAAATTGCGATCAAGTCTTCAAACTCATCACCAGAAATCTCTATGTTGATCGGCTTACCAGTTGGAGGGCCGTTTTTCTCCTGATCCACAGAAATCTGAACCCCAGCACTAGATTTGATCGAAGCCCTAATAGTATCTAGGTAGAATCTGGTTGACTTGCCATGTCTTCTAGCATATTCCACAAAAGCCACACTTACTTTGCCTTTATGAGGCTGAGGGCTCCTGTCCTGATCGTTATCACTTGCACCTATAGTTACCGATGAAATCACACTTTCCACAATTGGGTTATTCTCCCCTAAGATCTTGAATACTTTCTTTTCTACTTCGTGTGTTACGGAGTCTGTAACTGCCTGATCTGTACCAATAGGTAGGGTTACAAACACATTTACAAAGTTGGGATCTGCCGTAGGGAAGAACACCACATTCAAACCACTGTTACCTACTAGAAAGAGAGATACAAAGAAGAGAACAATAGTACCTGACAATAATTTGAAAGGGTTTTTGCCTCTTACAGCCCAAGTGATCACCTTACCATAACGGTTCATGAACCTAGGCCACAAGTTTTGTTGGAAACCGTTGATCAGTCTAGTGAATACATATTTGTTGATCCACAATAACATGATCAAGAACACTACAAAGTTTCCAACGCCTACACTACCGCCAGCGTAACCGATCAATGCCACTGCCAAGAAGATGATACTTGCTACAATGAGACCTTTATTTTTTTGGTAGAATGTTGCATTTTCTTCATGTTCATGGTCTTTGGCCATGAACGAAACTGCAAATACTGGGTTGATGATAAACGCTACGATCAAGGATGCGATCAAGGTAATGATCAAAGTAATCGGCAAGAAGAACATGAACTTTCCTACAATACCTGGCAAGAATGACAGCGGAATGAATGGCGCCAAGGTGGTCAAGGTGCCCGCCAATACTGGAATGAAAATCTCTCCCGCTGCTTTTTTAGCGGCTTGCGCTACAGGGATATGCTCGTCATGGAAGATCCTGTGCGTATTCTCGATCACCACGATGGCGTCATCCACTACTATACCCAGTGCAAACAAGAAGGCAAATAGTACAATCATGTTTAAGGAGAAGCCAATGGTTGGCATCACCATAAAGGCCAAGAACATAGACAATGGTACCGAAAGACCTACAAACAAGGCATTGGTGGTACCCATGAAGAACATCAATACAATAGTCACCAAGATAAAACCAATGATGATGGTATTGATCAAATCGTGAAGCGTAGTTCTTGTTTCTTTAGACTGGTCTCCAGTGATCTCTACTTTTAAGTCGCTTGGGAATTTGGTCTTTTGAAAATCGGCCATTGAAGCCTTCACCTGATCTGCCGTAGCGATCAAGTTTTGTCCAGCTCTTTTGATGATATTCAAAGAGATTACGTTTTTGCCTTCCAAACGCGCAAAGCTTTCTTGTTCTTTGTGGCCGTAGTTGATCGTCGCAATATCCTTAAGATACACTGGCGAGCCATTTCCTGATTTGATAATGATGTTTTTAACTTCATTTGGATCTTTGAACTCACCCTTCACGCTGATAGACCTCTTCATGTCACCTACTCTGATGTTACCACCAGACATGGTTAAGTTTTCAGAGGCAATAGCATTTGCAATGTCATAGGTGGAGATCTGTGCAATTTGCATCTTGTAAAGATCTACATCGATCTGTATTTCCTTATCCAAAGCACCAATCATGTCCACACGGGTTACTTCTTTAAAGCCTTCGATTTTCTCTTGGGCCATCTTCGCAAACTTTTTCAGTTTTTCCAGATCGTAATCTCCTGAAATGTGTACCGTCATGATTGGAATATCAGAAAAATTCACCTCTTGCACCGTAGGCTCTACAGTAAGATTAGTAGGTAATTCACCTTTAGCCTTATCTACCTTATCTTTAACTCTTTGTTTAGCTACGTTTACATCCACATCTGCAGCAAACTCCACCATGATGCTGGAATAATCTTGCACTGAGTTAGAAGTGATTTTCTTTACGCCTGTGGCCGCCTTGATCTCTTTCTCCAATTTCTTAGTGATCAAGTTCTCCATGTCGGTAGGCGAAGTACCTGCATTGATTGTACTTACGTAGATCGTCGGGATCACAATGTCAGGGAAGTTCTCTTTGGGTAAATTGATGTATGAAGAGATCCCAAACAAGGTAATAACGATCGTGACTATGTATATACTCACCTTGTTGTCAATAGACCAACTGGTGGGCTTAAATTCTTTGAATGGATTTATCTTTCCTAAATTCATTTTCTTGAAATTATAAATTATGAATGTTAAATTTTAAATGGAACTATGAATCATTTAGCATTCATAATTCAGCATTTATAATTTTTTATTTAACTGTAACTTTCTGGTTCGTTACCAACTCCAAGTATCCTACAGTGATCAGCCTGTCGCCTTCCACCAAACCTTCTAAGATTTCCACATCGTCGCCATAAGACATCCCCACTTTCACAGGTTTTTTCACAGCCACACCACCTTTTTCTACATATACAAACTGGCCTCCGTTATCGTTCTGTACCACATTTACGGGCACCACAATAGAGTTTCTGTTGCTATAGTCTTGTAGACGTACTTTTGCGATCATATTAGGTTTCAAACCTGAGATAGAAGCGATTTTACTTTCAACAGCGAAGGTACGACTCATAGGATTGATGATTTCTCCCACTTTTGTGATTCTTTGGCTGATGGATTTCTTCAAGTCTGGGAATTCAATGCTGATCGCATCACCTTGGTTGATACTGCTGGTATAAGACTCAGCCACATCAGCTACTACCTTAAACTCTGAGCCAGCCACTATTCTAGCTACTGGGCCACCTACAGCCATTTCGCCCTCTTTTACAAAAGTCTCTTCCACAGTACCTGCGATCGGGGATTTTACTCTAGCCATATCTACTTGGGCATTCATAGTCTCAATCCTTTTCTCCAAAGCTTCTTTATTGTTTTTAGCTTGTAAGTATTGGATCTCCGTACCTATTTTTTGCTCCCAAAGACCTTTTTGCTTTTCGTAAACAGTCTTGGCCAATTCATATTGGTTTTTAACCTCTTCTATACCTTTTTGAGTTGCCTCCACATCCAATATTGCAAGCACTTGTCCTTTAGCTACTTTATCGCCCTCTTTTACATAGAGTTTAAGTACTTTGCCGGGCATTTGTGGACTTGCCAATACGTTGCTTTCACTTTCTACCCTCGCTTGTATATCTAGGTAGTGAACGAATCCTAGTTTTTTCAAAGGTGTTACACTTACCATAGCAAGTTCTTCAGCCTCTACTTTATACTTAGCCAAAGAGTCTTCCAAAACAGCGATCTCTTCTTTCAATTTGGTAAGCTCGCCTTTCTTGGCCGTAATTTTCTCTTTATATTCCGCAGCTTTAGCCTCAGGATTAGTTCCTTTTTTGCAAGCTGCTACCGTTAATATCACTAGAAATGCGATGATTGTATTTGTAGTTTTCATTTGAAAAAGTTTTTATGATTAATGTTTTTTAGTTTTTATTTTAAATTACCAACAGCGTAGTCGTAGTCGACTTTAGCTACTAAGACATCGTATAACGTTCCATAGTAGTTGACCACTGCTGTTTTGTATTCAGCTTCTGCATTAATTACTTCTAAATTGGAGCCGACACCCGCTTGATATTTCTTTTGTGCGACTTCTAATACTGATTTTGCAAGAGCCATGTTTTTCTCCTGAATATAGAGTGTTTGTTTATTATTCTGAAAATTCACCTTTGCATTTGCTGCTTGAAAGTCTATGGCATTTTGAAGATTTCTAAGATTGTTTTCAGTCTTTTTAATATTCAGTTTAGCTGAAGAAATCTGATATTGCCTCTGAGTACCATTAAAAATTGGCATACTTAAATTTAATCCAACATTAGAAAAATTATACCAAGAAGTAGAATACAAATCTCCAAAATTAACCGCACCATTATTAGCGCCAAGATTCCCAAAAGCAACTAGAGAAGGTAGTTTTTTGAATTTATGATTTTTCAATTCTAGTTCATTTGCTTTTTTTTGAACCTTTAACAAAGCAAATTCAGGTTTATTGTCATAGTTAACTTCTCCACTTATCTCTG
>CAMFLX010000333.1 GCA_945957555.1 uncultured Cytophagales bacterium | reverse complement strand
GTTATAATGTCACCTCTTCAGGTGTTTATAACGTAGAAGTCACTAATTCTAATAATTGCAAAGCCACTTCGCCTACGGTAACGATTACGGTTGTGCCTCTTCCTGTTGCAACCATTACACCTCAGAGCAGTACTACTTTTTGTGAAGGAGGAAATGTCGTGTTGAGTGCTTCAACCGCTTCTTCTTATAAATGGTTGAAGGGGACAACCGTAGTTGCCAATACTAAAACGTACACAGCCACCACATCTGGTTCATATACAGTCGAATTAGAAAACTTAGGTTGTAAAAAAACATCTTTACCAACTATAGTAACTGTCAATGCCTTACCACAAGCAACAGTCATGATGGCGGGCGACCTGAATTTATGTGCTGGAGAAACGGTCACCTTTACTGCAAATGCAGCGACTAGTTATAAATGGTTTAATGGAACAACACAAGTTGGAACACTTCAAAGTCTGAGAACTGGAAATGCAGGTTCATATACCGTGGAAGTGACCAATGCAGCTGGCTGTAAGAAAACGTCAAGTGCTTATGTGGTAAAAGTAAATCCACTACCTGTTATCACACAAAATGTAAAAGTGAACAATGGTAGCTGGAGAGGAACAGATTCGGTTTCGGTATGCAAAGGAGCTACGATTGAGATGGGTCCATGGCCCAATGTAGCTATCGGTTGGTCTTGGACTGGCCCAAATAGATACACCTCGAGTTTAAGGAATCCAATTTTGAGTAATGTTTCAGTATCTGGAGCTTATTATGCAACATACACAGATCCAAACGGTTGTAAAGCCACATCGCCAGTAAAAGTCAATATCAACAGTCCAATTGTTACCATTACGAGTCCAGCAAACAATGCGACATCGACAACTGATATTTTCTCAATCAATGCATCAGTAACAGGCACAAACATAAGCAATGTGTCGTTTTACAATGGGAGTAGTTTGTTGGGAACGGATGTGATAAGCCCATACAGCTTCACAACGCTAAGTCTTGCAAACGGCACCTATACTTTCTATGCGATTGCCAAAAACACATCTAATTGTACAGACACGGCAAAAGTAACCGTTAAAGTGAACAAAGTGGTGACGGATCTTGAAGAAAATAGCTTAGGAGAAAATTTGTCGATTTCACCCAATCCTTTCGAGGATCAACTTGTAATTCAATTTCAAAATCAAACATTTGAGTATTCTATTTATGATATAGATGGCAAATTACATGAACAAGGGTTGGGAATAGAAAAGTTAAATACAGGAAATAAATTATCGCCAGGTTTATACATTCTTAAAATAAACGTCGGTGATAATGTTTATATATCTAAGATCTATAAATATTAAAAAAATACTAATTTATATATGCGTAATGGTATATTTTTAGCTCCAGTTCTTTTAATTCTTTTTACAAAAATTAATGCACAATGTTTAAACCTAGTTCAAAACCACGATTTTGAACTAGGTAACACTGCATTTGCAAGCGAGTATACATCATGTAGCTCAAACAACTGTTTAATACCGGAGTCGAGATATGTGGTAGGGAAAAATGCAAATTACTTTCATTATCTTTTCCATGGCACAGACCATACTAGTGGAAGCGGGTACTATATGATGGTAAATGGATCAGGAACTCCCGACAGAGTCATTTGGTCTCAAAGCATAACTGTAAAACCAAATACAAATTATAAATTTTCAACTTGGGTATTAAGTTTATTAACTGGTCAACTCGCTAAACTACAATTTCAAATTAATGGTATCGACATTGGTCCCATATTCGAAGCACCTAATCAAACAAATTTATGGCTAAAATATGAAGCTCCAACATGGAACTCCGGCAGCAATACTACTGCAATCATTAAAGTGCTGAATCAGAATACATCTACAGGAGGTAATGATTTTGGATTGGACGATATAGTTTTTGAAGAACCTTGTGCTCTTCCATTATTTTTTTTAGAATTTGAGGCAAATTGGATCCCTCGATCAGATCAAGTTTTAATTTCTTGGGATGTAAATGATCTTCAAAAAATCAAATACTTTGAGATACTTAAATCGTATGATGGCACAAACTTTACACTTATTCAAACCGTGCATAAAGGTTCTAAAAGAAGGCATCAATATGTCGTCGATGTATCGGCTGAAAAGCCGCTCAAAGTATACTACAAAATCAAATGTTTGAATGAATATCAACAAGAAATCTGTATCAGTAAGTCAATTTGTGTTAACTTATTTAATGATATAACTAATATTTACCCCAATCCTTGTAATCAAAACTTTATAACAATATCAAATTCAAGTAGAAATATTTTATATGTTGAAGTTTTTAATCTTTTGGGCCAAGTATGCAAGAAAATTTATGTAAATAATGAAAACAGTTCTATAGTTATTGGCATTGATGACATACCAAACGGCAATTACATTATCAAAGTGACTGATAGTGAATACGAAACAACTACAAACAACATGCTGATATTAAAATAGATTTTCAACTGAAATCATTCCTCTTATTTTTATTCAATATTGATAATCAAAACTTTAAACATAATAGAGAGCCGAAGCGTAATAGAAACTATAAAACCACATAAGATGCTCTCCCAAATAGTATATGTAAGCACACGAAATAAGAATTGTACAGATGTTGAAATTCAAAACATACTGGCATCCTGCCAAAAGAACAATCCTTTGCTTGATATTACTGGAATACTATTGTATTCTGATACTAAGTTCATCCAAATGGTAGAAGGAGAATATCAAGTTATATCTGGCCTCTATGATAAAATCAAACTTGACCATAGGCATGATCAAGTAAGAATGATTGCGACTAGTCCTATCAAGCAGAAATCATTTCCAAGTTGGCACATGGGGTCAAAAAAGATTTCAGAGTCACCTGTAGACTTCAATACCCCGATAACATCTCAAGAAAAAGCAGTTTTCAATAATATACTAAACGGCGTGGAAGATGATAGCAAAAAGGTTTTGAACATCTTGAAGAAGTTCTTTTGATCTTGTTTATATATTCTCAAATGACATTAAAGCAATTTTAGAACAAAATCTATATATATTGTACATAAAACAAATACTTTGATCAGGCACATCTTTATTCTAATTAATTTACTGCTAGCATTCACCTTGAAATGCCAAACAAGCAAACCTTTATTTACAGTTTTGTTAAGTCAAGGATATACTTATCTCATTGAAGGAACCACAGAAAGACTGCTGAATTCTGGAGACAAACTAGAACTCAACGGGAATATAATTCTAAAAGACAGCAATTCTTTTTTGGCTCTCATAAGCAATGGCGGAACTATCTATGAATTCAAAAAGGGAAAGTATAGTTTTAAAGATATAGAGAAAGTACAAAATAGCGGTTCAGATAACCTGATCAACTATGACACCCTAAAAGATTTCTTAAAACCCTTTCAAAACAATTTTATTGGGGCTTCATCTTGTCCACCTCATATTAGGACCAAATATCCTATGAATAAAACGGTTTCAGTCTTTAGAGAAAAAATCACGATAAACTGGAACTATCATTACCCCAAATATTCAGATTCTACAATGACCATTTCCTTATTAGATCTTTTTGATGAAGTGTTATTTAAATGTAAAATCAAAAACAAACAAAGTATTGAATTGGATCTATCTCATATTAAACAAAATATAGAGCTTGATGAAAATAAATATGGAATACTTTTAATAGATAGTTCAAGCCATTTGGAGGCATCGTTGAAAATTGGAATTCAAATTCTTGATTCCTTAAATAAAGACAAAACACTCTATGAATTTATTAAAAATGCCAAATCAGCATTGGTCCTACCATCAACCAATGCTACAAACAATTTCCTGATGGCATGTATATTAGATAAAAATGGCTTTTATTTTGAGGCTTTACCCTATTATGAAAAAGCCATTTCCATAGCTCCCAATGTGCAACTGTTTAAGGAAGGACTTTTGTATCTAAAATTTGGCCAAAGATAAATCATACGCTGCAAAAACACGCCTATAGATCTTAAGTCGATGTCTATTGACATCAAATAGTCGCCTGTAGACAATTCACCACTACAGACATCAAATACACGCCTGCAGACATCAAATCGACGCCTACAGACACCAAATTGATGCCAATAGACACCAAATACACAACTGCAGACATCAAATCGATGTCCACAGACATCAAAATCACGCCTGTTGACATCAAATCGACAAGTGCAGACATCAAAATCACGACCGAAAACGTCAATATTTGAATTTTTAGACCTAAAATCTGCAAAATGGACATCAAAATGAGGCCTGTAGATATTAAATCGACGACTGCCGACCTTAAATCAATGCCTAGAGACGTCAAATCAGTGACCACAGACCTCAAAATCAAGACTGTAGACATCGAAATCACGACTGCAGGCCTCAAATAAGCTGTCACATCCATAAATTTGTGTTCAACAGACTACTAGGTGATGCCCTGAC
Organism: uncultured Cytophagales bacterium; assembly: GCA_945957555.1. Classification (GTDB taxonomy): domain Bacteria; phylum Bacteroidota; class Bacteroidia; order Cytophagales; family UBA9547; genus CAMFLX01. Next base: position 261 of record CAMFLX010000333.1, on the reverse strand, counting down.
TTATGAAAAAGAGGCCTATTAGATATCAATAGAGCATTTTCTTGGGTGTTTCAAACAAGTTTTTTAAGTCTCAACTTCGGGAAGAAAAGCACACAATGAAAATTAAGAATCTCCTGAACTGGATGTTTTATGGTAGAGTAAGTGTTCAAGTTTAAGACCAACCGAAAAATTGGATTTGTGATGAAATACCCTTAAAATTGTTATACTAACCTCAATTCGGGATAAGGAATTGTTTATGAGCCGACGCACTGTGGGCGGTAA
>CAMFLX010000332.1 GCA_945957555.1 uncultured Cytophagales bacterium | reverse complement strand
ATTCGTTCCGCCAAGAAAATGCCTCGAGGTTGAAGTCCAAGTATGACTGTGTCTGAGAAGTCGTCATATACTTCTATGAGTTGGCGGCATAGTCTTTCTATGACGATGTGAAGCAGTTCGCTATCTAAAAGAATTCGCTTTTGCATATAGGTTTACAAAAGTAAACAAAAGGAGTGTCGGAAGAAAAAAAAAGCCGAAAACTTTTGGCAAGGTGTTTCGTATAAAACAATGCTTTGTTGTTAGCTCTGGATCGTTATATGGCTATTTGTTAGCTCTTAAAATGAGTTAAATGTTTTGCGTGCTAATGTTTTTGACTTATATTTGAGAATAATATTAAACTTTATAAGTATTTATACTTATTTTTTGCAAAAAACTATTGTGAATATGAAAAAAATTGAGGCAATCATTAGGACATCTAAGTTTCATGCCGTTAAGGAGGCACTCGTTAAAGAGGGGATTGAATTTTTTACTTTTTATGATTTGAAGGCCTCCGGTCATCAGAAGGAAAGTTTTAGAGGTAATGAATACGATATTGGTTATATAGCAAGAACTAAACTTGAAATAGTTGTATCTACTGAGTCATATTGTGAGACTGCTATAAAAGTGATCTTGCAACATGCAAAAACTGGTGAACTGGGCGATGGTAAAATATATGTTTATGATATAGAGAAAGCTTACAGGGTAAGGGATGGCTTGGAAGGTATTGAGGCTATTAATTTCGAGAAATAAAATACGTTTTTAGGATAAGCGAGAGCACCGGAAGAAATTTCGGTGTTTTTTTTATATATTGGCAACCTAATTTTATTCATAGATGAAAAGATTTTTATTGTCGGCTTTAACTGTTTCGGTTATTGCGGTCTCCCAAAATACTCATAAAGAGCCTTCTGGCACTGGCAAGAAGTATGAGGTGCAAAAGAAAACTGAGGGCGGATATTCGTATGAAACGGTAAGTAATGATCCCCTAAAGGCAAGAATTTATACCTTACCCAACGGGCTTAAGGTGTATATGACCGTGTATAAGGATGCGCCAAGGATTCAGACTTATGTTGCAGTAGCTGCGGGAAGTAAAACAGATCCACAAGATGCTACGGGGCTCGCTCATTATTTAGAACATATCTTATTTAAAGGTACTTCTAAGATAGGAACATTTGATTGGGCCCAAGAAAAGGTTTATCTGGACAAAATAGAGGCTCTGTACGAAAAATATCGCCAAACTAAGGATGCAGGCGCAAGAGAAAAAATCTACCATGAGATTGATAGTGTTTCTGGTATAGCAGCACAATTTGCTATTGCCAATGAGTATGATAAATTGGTCGGTTCTATTGGGGCACAAGGTACTAACGCATATACTTTTGTAGAGCAAACGGTATATGTAAACGATATTCCTTCTACGCAGCTGGAGAAGTGGGCGATGATCGAGTCTGAAAGGTTTGGGGAAGTAGTAGCTCGTTTGTTTCATACCGAACTAGAAGCAGTTTATGAGGAGAAAAACAAAGGATTAGATAACGATAGTAGAAAGGTTTGGGAAGCTTTGCTTGAGGGTGTGTTTCAAAAACATCCTTATGGTACACAGACAACTATTGGTACTATTGAGCACTTAAAGAATCCGTCAATTACGGAGATCAAGAAGTATTTCAGCAAGTATTACGTGCCAAACAATATGGCAATCTGCCTCAGTGGGGACTTGGATTATGACAAAACTATTAAGCTGATTGATAAGTATTTTGGAAAGAAGCAGGCTAAGCCCGTAACTCCATTTGTGCCACCAGTTGAAGTTCCTATCACAAAGCCTATTGTAAAAAATGTATATGGCCCAAATGCCGAAAGTGTGAGTATTGGTTTTAGATTTCCAGGGACTAATACCAAGGAGTCGATGATTATGGAGATGTTGGGTGCAGTTCTTTCTAATGGTCAGGCGGGTTTGATCGATTTGAATTTGAACCAGAAACAGAAACTCATGGGCGGGTATTCGTATTCAATGAGGATGAAGGATTATTCAATGCACATGTTGGGTGGAAATCCTAGAGAGGGACAAACACTTGAGGAAGTGAAAAACTTGCTGTTGGGTGAGATTGATAATATCAAGAAGGGTAAGTTTGATGAGCAATTGTTGCAGTCGATCATTAATAACAGCAAGATCGCACAGATGAAAGCTTATGAAAGCAATGATCAGCGTGCTGATGCATTTGTGACGGCTTTTACTGCCGGTAGATCTTGGAAGGATTATGTGGAGGAGTTGGACTTGCAGTCGAAGATTACCAAGAAAGACCTGATGGCTTTTGCCAATAAGTATTATGGAGAGAACTATGTGGTAGTGTTTAAACACAAAGGGGTAGACAGTACTATTCAAAAGGTGCCTAAACCTAAAATTACACCTGTGACTGTGAACAGAGAGAAGCAGTCAGAGTTTTTTAAGCAGACAATGGCGGTGGTTTCTCCAGAGTTGCAGCCTGTGTTTTTGAATTTTGAAAGGGATATCACCAAGTTTACCGTTAAGCCTAACATTCCTGTATTGTACAAAAAGAATGATGAGAATAAACTATTTGAATTGTACTATGAATTGGAATTGGGTGGGAGCTCAGATCCAAAGATTGGTTTGGCGGTTAACTATTTAGACTTTTTAGGTACTCAGAAATTAGATAATGAGGCCCTTAAGAAGGAGTTTTACAGATTAGGTTGTAACTATAACGTAGTAGCTGGCGAAGATAAAGTCTATGTAATGCTTTCTGGCTTGAATGATAACTTTGAAAAGGCTTTGGTTCTTTTTGAGGAGTTGTTGGCAAATGCTAAGCCTGATGAAGAGGCGCTTCATGAGTATGTCGAAAGTATTTTGAAGACAAGATCAAACAATAAACTCAACAAGGGTATCATCTTGCGTTCGGCATTGGTAAACCATGTGAAATATGGTGAAAAATCGCCTTTTACCAATATTCTGTCAGAACAAGAGCTCAAGGCAATTAAAGCAGAGGAGTTGGTGAAAATCGTTGCTTCATTGAATGGCTACAAACATAAGGTATTGTATTATGGACCATTGAGTACTGAGGCTCTTACGGCTTCGTTGAACAGTCACCATAAGGTGCCAGCAGTACTTAAAGATGCGGTGAAGGGCAAGGAATTTGTTGAATTGCCGATCAGTGAGACTAAAGTATATTTTGTGAACTACGATATGGTACAGGCAGAAGTAATGTTCCTCAGCAAATCTGTGAAATATACGCCTGACTTGGTACCAAGTGTACAGTTGTTTAACCAGTATTTTGGAGGGGATATGAGCTCACTAGTGTTTCAAGAAATTCGCGAAAGCAAGGCTTTGGCCTATGCAGTAAGATCGAGCTATAGTATGGCTGGTGAGAAAGATAAGTCAAACTATGTGGTATCTTATATCGGTACACAAGCAGATAAACTTAAAGATGCTTATACTGCTATGCAGGAATTGTTGGCGAAATTACCGAGGGCTGATGAGAACTTTGAAAATGCGAAACTTGCTATTTTAGAATCCATTAAGAGTGATAGGATCACGAAATCATCGATTTTGATGACTTATACCGCAGCAGAGAAATTGGGAATCAAGGAAGATCTAAGAAAATCTGTTTGGGAAAAGTTGCCTGCCATGAAGTTTGAGGACGTTGAGAAGTTTTATAATGAATATGTGAAGTCTAAGCCTCAGGCTATTTTGGTTTTGGGTTCTAAAGACAAAGTAGACATGAAGTTTTTGGAGTCGTTGGGTAAGGTAGAGGAGCTGAGTTTGGAAAAAATATTTGGTTATTAATTTCGAAAGATCCAGAAGGTTAATAACAAAATGAGTCCAGCACTGCTGGACTCATTTTGTTTCAAGGTAGTGACATGGCTACAATATATTTACAAACTTTTATTAAAGCACCTTTGGAAAGGGTGTTTGATCTCGCCAGAAGTATAGATTTGCACAAATTGTCGACTGTCGAAACCAATGAAGAGGCTGTTGCAGGCAGGATGTCTGGATTAATCGAACTGGGAGAGACGGTAACTTGGCGCGCTAGGCACTTGGGGGTATACCAGAAACTCAGTGTCCAAATTACAGAGTATGATCGTCCCAATTATTTCAAAGATGAAATGTTGCAAGGAGCCTTTTCTTATATGAGTCACTTGCATTCTTTCGAAGTTCGGGGTGAATATACTTTGATGAGCGATGTATTTGAATTTGGATCTCCATTTGGATTGTTGGGACGGCTGTTCAATATATTGTTTTTGAAAGCTTACATGAGACGATTCCTGATCAAAAGGAATGAAATGATCAAATCCATAGCGGAAGGGGAGGAGTGGCGTTCCTTGATAGTCATTTAATTGTTATACCATTTAAAGCGTTATTCATTCCCCATATTTCAATAGGAATTCAGGGTTAATAGCCTTAAAAGTAAGGCGACCAGAAGAATCACTTAAAATCATTTCTCTTTTTTCTTCGAGAGGCCGTATTACAATACCTTCTGCCCAAGCCTCTGCACAAATGGTGCTTTTTATGGTAGCTTTAGCTATCAATGCCTCAATATCGTTTTCTAAAAGGTAGTCAGTGCTCAAGATCGGTACAATGGGCAGGTCTAAGGTTTTGAGGCAAGACACAAAGGCCTCGAAAGCAAGGTATTCATATCGGTCTATATTGAATACGTTAAAGAATCGTATCGTTTGTCCTTTTAATTTTAACTTAACCTCAATTCGGGATAAGGAAAAACATGTATTGCTTATATCTTTTTGT
>CAMFLX010000331.1 GCA_945957555.1 uncultured Cytophagales bacterium | reverse complement strand
GGTACAGGCTTAGGGCTTGCCATCAGCAAAGAATTCATTCAAGCACAAGGCGGCGAAATCGGTGTTGAAAGTGAGATCGGCATGGGCAGCAGGTTTTATTTCAAGCTTAAAGCTGTGTCATAAATTTACACCCCTCACCTCAATCTACGCCCGCATACCCGTGGAATAGGCATCCGCCAACCCATGCAACCAAAACGCTCCATAGATTTGAACTCTTGGAGCGTTTCCAATAGTAAGCACAGTCCTATTTTGGGCTAAAGCCATTTGATTTTTTGTATTTGTCCACGATTTGAAACCCATGGCGATTGAACCAGTGACAATTCAGTAAATCATGACCGATACAAATTATTTATGTTATGCTAGTCCAGATGCAAAAGGGCCACCCACTTGGGTAGCCCTTTTGATGCTTTTATTTCTGAAAGTATTATTTACTCCTTCACAATCTTATGAAAAGTGTTACCTATTTTTACCAGATACACACCCTTTTCTAGCGCTTCACCAAAAGCAACACTACGAACGTTTTGATACGACAAACAAAGTTTTCCCTCAGAGGAATAAACCTGTATATCGGAAACTCCAGGAAGCTCTATATTGAACAGATTTACACTTGGATTTGGGTAAATAGAGGTAAAGTTTTCCATCGTGGCTTCTTCCAAATCGGTGATCACAGTGGTTTTGCCCAGCAAATTCGTGTTTACAAACTGCACCTGATAAGGCCACTGTTCATCGTTAGTATCATCGTCGTCCCAAGCATGTCTCCAATGTTCCTGTGGCGAACCAGAAACCACAAGCCACAGCTTTGAACAATTAGCAGGGCAAACAAAGGAAAGACTCTGTTCCGCAGGGTTTGCACTATTGGTTACTTTTGCCGTACCCATGTCGCTATACACTCTTGTACCGTCTTTAAGTAAGGCTACAAACCCATACCTCCAACCACCTTTGTCCTTATTCAAGACCCTGAATCCGCTTTCCCCAGCCCTTCCTCTAAAACGTACGACGACTTCAGTCTGCTTTGTAGGAGCATTAAGTTTAATACAGTTGTATCCATAGTTTTCTATACAGACCGTCGGGTCTACCATCCAGTAATTATCAGAAGTAAGATTCATTTTTACCTGAGGTCTTGCATCAATAGAGTTGGCGCCGTACGGCTTGATAGCGGGCAAATCCCAAGTGGTCAAACGGGCGGCATGCTCATACATATCGTCATTAAACTGCTCTTGTGTCACCGCGGCAAGCCTTTTATAAGCTTCTATGGGGTCTTCAGGTTTTTTAGACTCGCGCCAGATACGCGCCATAAAATCTTTTCCACGTTTGTAGGTCCAATAGTCCTGCACAAAATAGTTGGCATAACGTGGCGTTTCATGTATGATATGTTTGTGGTTGTTTTGAATATAGTTTTGAAAATCATAATCAGTAAACTGCTGTGCTGGATAAGCCTTGAAGGCCATCCATTGGGCACATTGCTCCCAAAAGCCGTTACCACCACTCGCATTAGCACCAAAACCGTAACGAAAACCACCTTGCTTGTTGTCGCAACCGGTGATATACTCAAAACAGTGACCTAACTCATGGGCCAATACAGTGTTGATGTTTGCGGCAGCAGGATCTACATGTAGGGTACCCACCAGCTCATCCTGACCTGAACCATAGGCGGCCCATTCTGTTTGATAGAGCAGAAAGATCATCATTTTGTACTTATCTGTCACAGATGAGCCTTTCTTGGCAAATTTCAAGGTATCCAAGTACATCGTATATGACTTTTCCGCAACAGCAAGCAAGGTGGTCATATTTACTTTATAAGTACCTGTTGCTGTGGACGGGTTGGAACCAAATCCTGCTTCCCAAAAAACGATATAGTTGTCGGTCTGGGTGCTTCGGGCATAACACCACTGACTACTTGTGCTGTTCAAATCCATGTTTACGTTTGTAATGAATTTTGGAATATAGACTGTTTTTTGTGCTGACAGCGTCGTCAGCCAAAACATCCACATAAAACTGAGTACTGCTTTTTTCATATGATTTCTTGTTCTATTAATAGATAATAAACTAGCATGACTAAAAGGTAACACAGCTTTCCAATTATGATTTCAGAAAAACTCCTAGGTGAGTATTTGAATATTTTCTTACCATATATTTTCACTACATGAATTTGCTATAGCCCAGTCCAGAAATCAATAACTATTACAAGGACCATTCCATTTATCTCAGTCCTTATCTGTACTCACCAATTTCACAGATTTCAGCATAGAAGACGCATATCCTTATTCTACAAGATGACATCCTCTCAAATAACAAGCGTAAATGTTTGCGTAAATATGGAGTATGTAGGCCACAGTCCGTGACAAAAATTTTATATATTTGTCAATACATCTGTACATACATAAACTTTTAAAATATGAAAAAGCTATTTTCCCTGATTTTCCCCTGTTTGGTTTTAGTTTCTGCCTATTCTCAAATGCAAAGGTATAGAGATTATTTTGCAGGTTATCCAGTAAAGGTGGGTACTGCAACGTATGCAGGATCAGAAGCCTATAATCCCAAATACTGTATATCATACAATCCCAATTTTTACAAATATGATATCTACCAACCAGACCCTGCATTCGACAAAGACAGAATGCGCGCTTGTATCATATTTGTACATGGGGGAGGGTTTGTAGGCGAGGATAAGATCGATTTTTCAGAACAGTGTACCCAGTGGGCGCAAAGAGGTTATGTAGTCATGTCCTTGAATTATTCACTAGCAAAAACAACTCAAATATGTGCAAATCAATTAACTCTGGATAAGCGCGTAATTTATAATTCACTTCAAGATGTAGTAGCGGCTTGTAAACATATATTAGGCAATGGTACTACATACGGTATTAATGTTAACAATGTATATCTATCAGGCTATAGTGCTGGTGGAATCTTGGCATTGTCTACTGCCTACATCACAGATGCAGAGGTACTCAGTATTTCTCCTACATTTAATCAAGAGCTGGGTATGCTCAATAAGAAAACAATGGCCGCCTATAAGAATATACCCCTAAAGTTTAAAGCCGTATCTGCAATGGCTGGCGCTATCCCCCAAATCAATTTCTTAAGTATCGATGACAACACCCCCTTACAATTGATCCATAACGAACATGACACAACTGTTCCTTATGGATTTAATGAACCCAATGGTTGCAACGATGGCATCAAAGACTTGTGGGGATCGCAAGAGATATTTAATAATTTAAGTAAGACAAGTATTCCTTATGCACAATTTTATACTGAAACCAAAAAAACGGCTTATCCTATACCCAATCATGTTATTTTTAGCAGTATTGATGTAAAAACCAGCGTAGCAAACTTTTTTTATTCAGTAATGAGCAATTCCTTTAAGACTTATTGTGACCATCAAGTGACCAATTCTGGATCTACAACTTATAGCATTTATAAATATGATTATTATTCTTCAAATGCTTGTTACTACAAGCCAATTACAGCAAGGGAACTTGAGGGGGCAACAGATACGGAAGCGGCTGAAGAGTTTTCGGATATGGGAGCAGTGTATCCTAATCCCAGTCGAGGAATTTGGAGCTTATCTCCAGACACGAAGAAAGGCGTTAAATTAATAAGTGTAACGAACAAACTGGGCATGCTCATATTCGCCACAGACACGGCAATGGATCAAATAAACTTAGAGAACGAATCAAATGATATATATTTTCTTTCAATTACCTATCAGGATGGGACACAAAAGAGACTTAAAATAGAAAAAACTGAATATTAAATACTTATAAAATATGATATAAACCTTGTGACATGTAATAATGTTAAGTGTTTTGTGTATATCTCAATCCATCATATAATTGTAACCCTAAGTTTAAAACTATGATTGCAACGTTCAAACACAGGAAACCTATTTAAGCGATCAAAAGTAGTTTAAAACCAAAAACTCATGGATCCAGAATTAATATTGAATTGTACAACAGAAGACTTTCTGCAAATTATTGCAGACATAGAAGACTTTTGGGGAAGCAACAGAACACTTGCATACCATCACCCCATGTTCGTACACGAATTTGGAAATACTTCTTTTGTCATTAAAGACAAAGATCGGGTCATTGCATATCTCTTTGGTTTTATTTCGCAGAAAGAACCTTGTGGTTACGTTCACCTTATTGGCGTTAGAAATGATTTTCAAAAAAAGGGACTCGGCACAAAACTTTACAATCATTTTATGGAAATCCTCAAACAGCAAAACATTTACGAAATAAAAGCCATCACAACACCAACGAATGAGAAATCCATTAAATTTCATTTACACCTAGGAATGACTATGATGGGAATAGAAAATGAAAGAGGTATAAAAGTGATCAAAGATTACTCCGGAACTGGACAAGATAGGGTGGTATTTAAGATGTGCAAGAACGATTGAAATTTCGTATCAAAAGTGAACTCAATATGGGTTTGACCATTAGTAATATTTGTTAGAAAGTCATGCCTTAAGTGGATGCTTATGCATTTTTTGGGGCTACAATATGGGAGACTAACATATTGAACAAAGCTGTGAACAAATGAATGGGGAAATAATCAAACGCCCCACATCAAATATTTATAAAACTCACCTTCGAGCTTTAACCCAGATTAAGCATTAGACTTTGTAGCGAGACGAAATGATAGGAAAAAGTCATGAGGCACGGAGTTTTTCTGAATGAAAAGCTAGTAATGTTAGCTTGAATGAAGAAAAACG